>NZ_CAMVPN010000035.1 GCF_947169325.1 uncultured Methanobrevibacter sp.
ATTTTCTTTTTTAAAATCATCTAATTTAGATTTAGGTAGATTTTTTGCTTCAAATATATTTATAAAAGATTTTAATAACATTTTAAAATGTTTAAAATCTTCAGATCTGTTATTATTTATAATAATATCAAAAATTTCTTTTTTATCTCTCTCTTTCAATTCAAAATAACCTGAAAGAGATTCTCTTAACTCATCTAATAAACTTCCTTCAGTCATATAATAAGAGAATGTGGTAATTAAATTAGTATTATATAATTTATGCAAATCTAATTTAAAATTCATATCCTCAGTATACTTTTTTTGAGCATCTCCTTTAAGCCAATACGCAATATTATTTCTTGCAACACCAAAATGCTCAATATATATCTGTTTATCCGGAAGATAAAAATCAGGTTGGTATGAATTTAAAGATTTTTCAAATTTTTTAAATTTAATTAAATCATCAAAATCCTTGTTTAAATCACGGTTTAAACAGAAATAATTATAAGACCCGATAAAATCACATATAATTGGTGTTAAAAATTCATGTTCATATGTATCTTCATAAATATAATTTATATTATGCATAAACAAAAAATTAGCTATAACAAGTTCTTCTAAACTTCTAACAACTTCACCTTTATATGATTGCTTCTGATAACCATTATAAAAATCATACTTGTTACGTAAAGTTTTTAACTCAAAACCCCTTTTAAATTCTTTATATTCCTCAATTGTGTCGAATTCATGTTTTATTGGGTTTTTAACATAATAATTAAAATATTCTAAAATCTCATTTAATTTATCATCATCATCTATAACTTTTCGAATATAATTATTTATTACATCATCCAATAACTTGTCATCAGTTGGTCTATATTTATCACAATTTTGGCTAACTTCACGACAAAAACCATGAAAAGTAAAAATATTCACTTTTTCATTGTTGATTTTTTCTTTTAAATCGTTTGCACCTTTACCAGTATAACATAAACATAATATTTTTTTAGGATCAACTCTCTTCTTTTCAATTAGGTAATTAATCTTTTTTTGAATAATAAAAGTTTTCCCAGCTCCAGCACCTGCAACAACTTTTACATTATCTTCATCTGTTATAATAGCTTTTTTCTTATTTTTGTCTTTGATATCTTTAAAAAAGGTTTTATGATTACCAATTTCATTTTCGATATACTTCTCATTAATCCTTACTATACTATTTAAATTAGATATTCTTGTATTTTGATAATTCTGATAATTTAATAAGTCATTATAATATCCCATGAACCGTTCAAAATTATTAAATTCATTAAATATAATATATTCAAACCATTCAGGAAAACTATAGATTTGACTCGCAAAATCATAACATTCCTTAAATTCAACAATTAACTTATTTCGTATAGAATTTGATAAAAATTCTCCACAATTTATTTCAGCACAAAAATTATTTATTAAATTTTCGTTTTGTCTAATGTTATTAATTAAATCAACTGCTTGTACACAACATTCAAAATTAGCTATAAATACCAAAACTTCTGTATTATAATAAAATTCATTGAAATTAGTAGAAAGCTCGTGATAAATTTCAGAATATTCCTTTTTTAATGAAGCCATCTCATATAAGTTTTTATCATTAAATGAATTGATTTTTACAATTAATTCCATCTTTTTCATATAATTGCTTGTTTTAAACCCGTAATTATCAAGTAACTGTTCATAATTTTGAATGAAATACTCCAAATTAGCAAATTCATCAATTATTTTATCTTTTAGGCAATATGGATATTTTTTTATTGCATAAACAATTTCATATATCTCTTTAAACTCAAATATGATATTACTTGAATTTATATCGGAAAATGATTTTTCAGTTAATTTCATATAAAATTTATTAATTAAATCTTCTTTTTGTTTAATTTTGCCGATAATTTTAATAGAATCTTCAATTTTGTTAAAATTTTCATAATAATACCTGAATCTTTTAATATCATTATTTATTTTATCTAAATTTTCGGAAGATATGATATGATATATTTGAGAATATTCAGTTTTTAGTGAAATCATTGACTGTAACTTTTTATAGTTAAATAATCTGATTTTTTGAATCAATTCCTCAAACTCTTTTTTCGACATGCCTTTTAAAATTAATTTTCCCATATCATTAGGCAGAATATCTTTTGATTCATTCACAACATCTTTTTTTGCATTAAAAGAATTATTATTTAGATTAGAGTTTATTTTTTTAAATCTTTTCTCATTTTTAGAGTTCAATTGTTTATTTTCTTTTTGAATAGTACTACTCATTACATTTCTTATTGCAACTTGTTTTTTTCTATGTTCTGCATCTTCTTTATTTTGTTTTCCTTTTTCAAGCTCCAAATTATTTGGTTGATTGCCAGATGATTTTCCAACTAAACTTTCTAAATATTTTTTAATATCGCTGCTAGATGCATCAACTAATCTCAAAACATCAAAATCATATTTAGAAAACTCACCTGCAATTTGTTTTTTTAAAACTTTATCTTTAACATAAGTTAAATCAGGATTCATATCCATAATATAACATAAATCTTCATGAGAAAAATGGTCAAAATATTTTTTAATATCATTAGGTTTGTTTATTTGTGGTTTATTATCTTCCACATTAATCTCCTCATCTGGAAATATACCTCCAAGATATTCAGACAGGAGATTATTTTCATAAGAATAATCTTTAAAAAATAAAACACTATTTTTTATGTTTGCATTTTCACTCAGATTATATTCAGTAACCTTTAAAATTAAATCATTTAACTCATCAATAACATCTGTTTCACTAAAACCATAATTTCTTATAGAGTACATTAATTCAAGAGAAATAGATAATGCATCATCATCAGAAATATATTCTTCTTCAATTGCATCATTTAGAGGGGATTTAAACTTTAGTTTACCTTTAGAAGTGATTGTTATATATTTTTTGCAAACTAATTCAATTATTTTTCTTTTATTTTTATGATTTGAGATGCTCATGAATATCCCATGAATTTAAATAATTAAAATTAAATTAAACTTTGTTGCTTTGACACATGTTTATCCTGATTAATATTTTCTAAATCATCTAAAAATTCATCTATTGATTTTACTGGAACGGCATTAAAGTTATTTTCTAAAATAAATTTATTTCCGTCATATGCCCCATTAGTCATGTCATTTGGCAAATAACTAAATATTTGCTTATTGAATTTTTTAGCGGCATTAACTGTGTGCATTGTTCCACTTTTTACACCACATTCAACAACAAATGTTGCATCACTAAATGCAGCAACAATTTGATCCCTTTCAATATATGTACTTTTATATGCTGTTTTATCAGGGTCGTATTCAGAAATCAGACACCCTCCATTAGCAATAATTTCTTCAGCCAATTTTTTGTGTTTGGCAGGCTTAATAACATTAACACCACTTGGAAGAATGGCTATTGTCAATTTATTTTCATTTATGGTAGTTTGATGAGCTATTTTATCACAACCTAATGCCAAACCACTGATAATTACCCTGTTTGATTCATTCACAATAGATTTTACTAATTGCTCTTCAAATTCCTGACTCAATTTTGAAGGCATTCTAGTTCCAATCACTGCAATATTAGGTTTTGCTAATACTTCAACATCACCTTTAACATATAAAATAAGTGGTCTTTTATTGCCCATATCTAAAAGTTGTTTTGGATAATTTTCATCAAAAACTGTGATAACCTCTATTTCTGAATTAATAACATAATCATAGAGTTCTTCTGCTGAATATTTGGCTTTTTGCAAATCTTCATTTGTAAATTTAGATTCAAATTTCAAAAAACTTAAAATTAAGTCATCTAATCCCTTGCTATTAATTAATAAGTTCCAGTACTTTCCGTATATTGTAGCTTTTCCAACCCTTTTCAAATTTTTTAAAAAAATAATTTCCTTAAATTTCTCCATATCAATAACTCCTTGTTCCACCAATTGCCAACGTATAAATATTTTTTATTTTTATATTTTCATCAGTTAACAATTTTCTGCATGCATTCATAATTGTTCCATGTGTAGTAATGTCATCTAACAGAATAAATGAAGTGTTGTTTAAATCTAATTTTGAATCTATTTTACATTTAATTGAATTTAAATGATCATCTTCTACTAAATGAGCACCCATACTAGATTGGGGAATAGTATTCCAACGAGTCAACATACCCCTGCAATTAATAATCTTTTTTGAACATCCATACTCAAAATCTGTTTTTCCCATATTATACCAATTCTCTATAATGTCAATGCTTTGTTGAATAGTAGATTCAAAGCCTACAGTTGATCTAGGAAGACAAACCAACGCTATATTATCCATATCATTGCTTATTTTTTTATTTGAAATGAAAGAAACGGCTTTCATTATCTCTCTAGTAAAATAATCAACATGCCAACCATACTCTTTAAATTCATAGATTCCCTGACTAATTTCACTAAGCCTATCCCCAGTTCTGTTATTTCTCACTATATATGGAGTTATATAAAAAGCGTTATGTTTTCTTGGCAAATCATTAAAATAACTGTTAAGCAAGGGTTTATCAATATTCTTATAAAACTCATCAATTCTTATTTTGATTTCATATTTAAACATTGAAATATCCTGCAAATGACCTTCAAACTCTTTGATTGTATTTTTTACAATAGTAATAATATTTTCCAAGTGCAAATTATCATTTAACAAATTTTCGTTAAATTGCATTACATCTAAAAACAAATAATTTTTTATTTCATACTTAAAACTTTCATTTAACGAAGAATTGTCAATTATTCTGTTTAGTTTTATTATATTAATCCTGTTTTTCAACTCTATATATGAATCATTACTATTAAAAAAATGATTAACCATATTTACACCATAATAATTTTATTTTTTGATCTCAAGGACAATGAAAGCCTATCTAAATCATACTTTAACTCTTTTGTAATAATCACATAATCAAAATGATTTTCATATGATTCATCTAATAATTGAGAAACCAAACCCATATCCATAATGAATATTCTTTTATTAGCAGTGATGAAGTCTTTATATTTGCTTAACATTATTTTAATTGGTTCAAAATTATTCTTTCTAATCAACTCAGACTTTTGATTAATTGATTTTTCACTATTATTTAATTCTAATGATTTTGAATAGATATGTTGAATTAACAATTGTTCATTATCATAAACTAACTTGCTTTTAACTTCATCAAATTCAGATTCATATCCATCGATTATTTTATTCTCATCAATATAGTTGTAATCACATAAAAAGTTATCCAAAAGTGAATTATAAATATTATACCAAAAAATAGGCCCTATTTCATCATTATTGAATTCATTATTATAAACAAATTTAATGAACATTTTAACATCACTGTTTAAAATATTAAATGATGTATAATCCTGCTTGAAATCAACTAATTTCACAATATCCATTTTGAATCTATTAATCAATCTTTCAATATTCTCAAAACCCATATCCACTTTTAATAAATCAGAATCAATTTCTAATAATTCGAAACTATTATAAAAATTTATTATATCCAATATTTCCTTTAGAATATAATTTGAAATACTGTAGATATAATTGGATATATCTACAACCAAATCATAATCATCCAAAATTAATTCCACTGAATCGAAAGAAATGATTCTCTCCTTAATTAATTCCGTATATTTAAGATTTATATCAATAGATTCTATTATATCTTCATCAGATTCAAAATATATACTCAAATCATTTTTTTGGATATTATTTATATTACCCCTATTTTCCAGATATTCATTCAATAAATCAAAATCATTATCCTCTATCAATATGGGATTTTTATCCAAAATTGAAACATTAATCAATTTATTTACTGAAAATAATTCTTCAAATATCTTGATTTTATAATCTTCATTTAGTTTTTTATTTAACTTTTTAAAATAAATGATGTGCCTTTCAAGAGAATTTGATATTCTAACTAACTTATTAAATTCTTCTGAATCCAAATATTCCAATGAAAAGTAATTTTGCAAATTAAAAATATTTTCATCTATTGTGGATATTTCTCTAATTTGTTCTTCCATTTCTTTACAAAATTCTTCATTATATTTGTTTACATCCCCTATTTCAAAAACGAAATTATCCAAATTCAAATCATCGATTATCTGGGCAAAGTGATCCTTTCGCATTTTAATTTCTTTCGGATTAATTTCAAAATTAGAATAATTTGTATTGATTAAATGTAATATTTTTGAGCTATCATCATACTTTTTAACAATATTGTCTAATTTTATTATATCCTCATTTTTATCTTTTTCACTATTTAAAATATCTTCATAGAAATTGTTTTCCGACATATTTTCTGATAATCTTAAGATCAATGATTCTAAATCATCATTTCGGAAAGAATTTACAATTTCATCGGCAATTTCATCGTCCGAAATTATTAAAATACTGTTATTTAATGAAAGTAATGATTTTAAATGAAATATATCATCTTCAATTTCCAACCTTTTTGCATTTGTTTCTAAAGCATCGTCAAATATGTTTTTTTCATTAAAAGTAAATATGTCCTTTCCTTTTTCAAATAATTCATACTTTTCTTGAATTGAACACCAATTATCAATATTTAAATCATATAAAAGACATTGAAATTTCAAATCGAAGTTTCCAATATATGCGTCATTATAATAATTAATGTTGTCTGAATTTTTTAATAAATTAATAAAATCTGAAATATTGCCATCAAACATAGGCAAATGAACATTCTCTTCATCTGAAATAAATTTAAGAATCCCATTAAATTGGATTTCCTGATTATGATTTCTAAATATCCTATATTCCTCTTGACATTTTTCAATGAATATTGGAATCAAAATGCATGGAGCTAAAAAACTATCAAATTCAAGTAAACCATATACCAAATAAATATTAGAAAATCCATTCTTTTTAAGATAATGCTGACGACTATCATTTAATTTATGATATCTTTCGTTAAAGTCATCTTTGGAAATAGTTGTCTTGATGCAATTTGAATCATCATCAAATGAAATTCTGAAAAAATCATCAGAATTATGGTTTAAATTTATAGAATCTAAACTTTTTAATTCATATACAATGGGTATGTACATTTCCTTTTCAAAATCAATTAAATCATATTGTCCGTCAAAATCATCTAATAATAAGTCTAATTTTGCGTTAATTTGATTCTGTAAAATTTTTTTATTAGACATCATTTTATTCCCTTAAATAATAAATTTTAAAAATATTACTCATAAATACTTTTCGAATATGTTAATCTATACTATTTTCTATCTTTATTAGAGTTATAACAATAAATTTCATTCTTTATGTATCATATAAAACACATTGAGAAATATTTAACAAATCTAATTCTGTTCTAAGCCTTTTCTCATCAACATCACTAACATTTTTCCCTCTATGAACCCCATTAGAACGTATTGTATAATAATAATTAATTGATTTGAATGGAATATCAGAATTTAATTTATCAAATTCCAATGTTTGGCTATTAAAAATTTTTTGAACCTCATTTTGTTCTTTTAGATAGTGCTTTAAACTATCTGCAAAAATTGATATGCTCATTATTACACCTAAATCAACCTTTCATAGCTTAAAAAATAACTGAATTTAAAGCTTGGATAAATTTTATGATAATCTATAATATTTCCACGTTCCAATCTCCGATAATTATTTTCTATGCCCACATCCATTGTTTGAACTCTTTGTTTGGAACTATTATGTTTCTTTTTATCATCATAATGACTAATAAAAACAATCAATTTCTTTTCAACATTATCTAAAAAGGTTTTAATATCCTTTTGTGGAAGATTATAATCAATACAGTACTGTTCATATAAAGCAGGAATAACCATAGTTAATGATTCGATAGGTTTTAAAATCAAACTAAATTCAACCTCATCACCGTAATAATTCTTAATTTTGCGTAAATTCTTTTTAAATTTTTCAGACAAACATTTATACTTATATTCAAGATTAGAATCATTAACATCATTTGCCATGATTTCTAACATGTCACGGGCATTAGGATCATTAAAATTATGGAATTTAAACTCAATTATATATAATGTTAATTTACCATCAAGACTTTCCTTAAACCATAATGCATCAGTAGTTTTGGGAGTATTTTCTTTTAATAATTCACAATCCCAACACATCTCATCAAGTGAATACATCTTAAAGTCATTAACTATTAAAGGTTCATCAAAATCACTCTTTGATATCTCGGTAATATTTTTATAAAATTTTCCATGGCTTTTAATGAAATTTTTGAATTCCTTATTGGTTAAAACTTCCATTTAAATCACCCATATGTTTTTTAAGTCTTAATTGGTCAATTAGGTCATATGGTCTTCCCAAATTATCATAAATTCTGTATAATTCATCATTTTTAACTCTTTTAAAACTGTATTCCCCTTTAACATTTGATTCATGAGTTAAATAAAAATTAATGGAGTCCCCAAAATCATAATATTCGGAAAATGCATCAATAGATTCGATGAACATTGGACTGTGTGAATTAAGATAAACGATAACATCCAATTCCTTTGCAAGCAAAACTAAAATTTCGGCAAATTTAAACTGCCATTCAGGATGTAAATTAACTTCAGGCTCATCGATGACTAAAAAAGTACCTGGTTTTAATTTATGATTTGCCAATAATAGCTGAATGACTCCAATCTGTTTAATTCCAGAAGAAGTATTCTCGGTAGAGATTGATTTGGGGATTGTATTTTCATCACCTCCCTCTGAAACTTTTAGAATGGAATACCCCTTCTCTGGGACAAACGAAAACTCATTATTTGCACTATTAAACTGCCCACTAATAATACTATTTATTTTTTCTTGAACAGATTCGATATTTTTAACTACTTCGTCATCAGTATTCCTTAAGTTATCAGTTAGATACTGTATATGCTCCATGTATCGGGGATCTTGAAATTTCATGTCAAAAATTGAAAATGAATCTAAATAAAACACGTCTGTCAAAAAACTAAAATTTCCATGAGATGAATAATAACCCTCAGAATCATTGAACTTCTCAAACTCATCATCCATATATTGCTCATAATTATATCTCAGTTCTTTATAATAATGATCTTCACCATTTATTATAGAACATCTAAAGAAATCACCATAAAGATTTGAAATTCCTTTGAAACTTGATAAGGATTCGTTTTCCCAAATTAATTTAAAGATTGGAACGCTATAATCATTATATTCATCGAGAACTATTCTAATCAAGCCATCCGCACGTTTAATCTTTTGATCAAAAACAAAATCAATTGCAAATAAGTGTTTGATCTTTTTATATTCTTTTTTAGCTTTTTTATATGCATCTAAAATTTCTAAAAAATCATCATCAATAGAATATGCACCAGACAATCCATGGTTGCCATAAGGTTGAGGGTTGGCAACAATATTAATAATGGTGTTCATTAATGGTATTGCTTCCTCTTTTACATAATCCAGTCTTTTTAAAGAATTTGCCTTTAAAAAACAGTATAATAATTTGCTTGCTGTTGATTTACCACTTGAATTAATTCCGCCAATTACATTTATTTTATTGAGTTCTAATTTGGCATAATGAATTTTTCCAAAATATTTGATTTCTAGAGTCAAATTTTCATTCATGAGTTACCCTCCATCTATTTAATTTGATATCAACTTATTTATTGAAATAAAATCATTTATTTCAATTATTAAGTGTGTCATGATTTATACTCCCTAAATTATTAAATTCAATATTTAATTTATTAAATATCCTGTTTTTTAGCATTATCAAATCTTTTAATAATCTCTAAAATATCCTCAACAGATAAATAATTGCTATCTTTATCAATTAACCCCCATCTAATCCAATAATCAAAATCATATTTTCCGAGTAAAATCGGATTAATATTTTTCTTTAATGCAGTTATTGGATCACCTGACTTTAAATTCTGATTTGCACCATTAATATATGAGAGTACATGTGACCAATAAGCCTCCGCTAGTTGCATGAATTTTTCATCACCTAAAGAACCTTTATAAACGAATTCAAATGCAACATCAATCTCACAATTTACATCTGATGCCGCTTTATAAAGAATTTCATTACTTAAGGTTGCATCTGTCATTAATTCAACTTGCTTATTAATTAGTTCCTCAGTTACACGTTTCTCAATATTTTTATAATCCTTTTTAGCCATGCCCATTTTCTTTAAAAATTTTGGATTAATTTTACCTTTTTTAATAAGATAATCAACAATATAATATATTCTTAAATTAAGAAATTCCTCTTTAAACTTATCATGTGTTCCTAAATAATCATCCAATTCATTCTGTGATAATTCCGCATTTTTCAAAGCCATATTCACATTTTTTTCAATTCTGAATTGCACTAAAAATGTTTTGAATTTATTGTCATAATAAACATTTTCAAAGTAGTCATAATATTCCATGAATCGCACATCACCGGATCTTCCGCAATCGATATAACAATTAAGTTCATCTTCGGATAATTCTAATTCATTCAATATTTCAGATTTAGTCTTATAATTTTCCGCAGCACTTTTGAATAGTTCCAAACGAACTTTAGCATATCTATTTTTAAATGAATCATCTTCTAGCCATGAATCAACTTCATGGGCATCAATTGTTAATATTCCGCATATTTCGTGTGTGCTTAATGATTCCAATCTATAATTCAGGTATCTCTGCTGCAAAATTTCGGTTAACAATTGAGTTTTTCTGAAATCTTCAATTTCAAGCTTTGCTTTTTCAAGCGATTCATCTAAGCTGTCCTCTTTAATATGATTCAATAAAATAGCTTCTCTTTTTTCAATTTCTTCAAAATATTTGTCGGCCAAAACTTTGTGAATCAATATTGCATCATTAAACTCTTCTTCACTAAGTTTTACTTGATTTAATGCCTCTTCTTTAGTATAATTTTTTTTAAAAATCTCAACAAACTGTTTTAATTTCTGTTTTATTAATTTTTTTGATAACTTCTCGGAAAATCCTGTGAAATATTGTGACCAAAAATCAATTTTTTCATCATCAAGAATTTTCAAATCATGTTTTTCAATCTTTCTAAACGAATCTTTGATTAATAATTCATTATACTTGATGAATAACTTATCTTTATTTCCATCAATAAATTCAGATTTTTTGTTTTCATACCAACTTTCTAAATTAAACTCTAAGACGCCCATCTGTTCAAGAGCATATTGATGTGAAAATCCATTTTCCATAATATTTACAACTTTCCCAACATAATACTCATCAATTCTATTGGAAACATTATTATAGGGATATTCACTGGAAAGATAAAACCTGGAATTCAATGGGTCTTCAATATAACCGTTAACAAAATCAGATAAAAACTTATCAACTTCCATGAATTCATCAGTTAATTTGAAATACTTGTCCAATTCCCCATTAACAATATTTATGTTATTCCCAAATTCTTCCAGAATATTCTTACTTGTCAAATCTTTAATCAATTGGTTTTTAAATGCATAATCAAAATCCTCTTTTCTTAAAAGAGCATTAGTTCCTTTTTCAGAGATGATTTTTGTTAATACTTCCCTATAATTCAAAAGATTATCGCAGTCAGTGCAGAAATTGGATTTAGTGCGAACTGTTGATTCATCGCATATAATGCATTTATCAAAAGTTTTTTCTTGTTTTATAATTGTTGAAATGAACTCTTTTGGACATTTATCAATCTTTTTAGGCTCAATATACAAATGCTTTTCATAGTCTTTGGTAATGATTTTATAATAATAATCTGCAATATCAAAAAGTCTCCTATTCAACTCAAAAGCAGTTTTTTTATCATCTTTTAGGGATTTTGTGATATTAATATTGTGAATAGATGAATTTCTATAATAATATGCTTTAATTAATAAATCGCCAAAATCAAACTCAATGAAACCTTGTTGAATTAAATCGTATATATTTTTTACAAATCCAATATCTTTATCAACTTCATAATCATTTAATTTTGCAATATCATATAAAATATACTCTAAAAATCTTGTAGAATACGCCAGCATGGAAACTGGAGTAATCAACAAATCTTCTTCCATTTTTACTGCAAGTTTATATAGTTCTGGCCTAAATTTTTTTATAAAATTATAATTTGTGGTGTTTATTGATGACATGATAATATGTTGTTGTTAAAAATATTTAAAATTATTTAAATAATATCTTGCCATTTGATGTCTTGCAAATTTCCCCATAATCATAATAATACCAGATTATTTAAAAGTATCATCCAGAACATCCTGAAAAATAGCTAATAATTCCTCTAATGATTTTAATACTATTCCTCCCTTGTTAAAAGGAGTCTTTCCCCTATGAACAATATTGCATCTGATTGTATAGTAATAATCAATTGAATCCTTTGGAGAACTTGAATCCAGTTCAATCTTATCTAAAGTATCGGTCCTATAGATTTTTCTTCTTTCCTTTTCTCCAATATGTTTTTTCAAACTTTCTTGGAAAATACATTCTTCAGAAAATTTTTCATTATTCGATGATTTAGAACCGTTTCCATATTTTAAACCAGTATATCTTTCAATAGCAGCCCATAGTAAAATATAATTCCTTTGGAGCTTGAAAAAACATTTAATTTCATCAAATTCCTTATAACTTTCTTTCATGATTTTCTTATATTCTTTTATTTCATCACTAATAACCTCAATTGCTTCATTAAAATAAGGATCTGCACTTCCATCAAAATTCTTTCCTATTGGAATGGGCCGTGATCTTGATGGTTTTCTTCCAATTAGAACATTTGCAGGCTTACCACAAACGAGGATTTCTTTCCAATAATATAATTTTTCAGATTCAACCTCACAGATGACATCATATGCATCATATAAGAAATCTTCCCTGAATTCTATTAGAAAACCTGAAGTATTGAAAGTTTCATCTGAATCTCTACTTATAAAAGGAATTCCATCTCTTAAAAACAACCGATGTTTGATGTCTTCTTGAGACACATATTTGACATACTTTTCAATTCTCGAATATGCAATCTGTCCTGGCTTGAAAATACCATATGCAAAGAATGGATACTTAATATTAGGTTTTTGAAGCACGTTTTCACCATAAAAATGTATATATTATATTATTATTTTTTTATTTTAAATAATATCCCAATTTACACTGAAGTCATATATCACTACTTTTCACAATCAAAATAGTCTGCATCTCAAATATTATGAGAAAATAATTATATAAGCATAATCAACATATGAATTATGCAAATTACTTCAAGAATAGGTATATTTAATCAAACGTGAATAAATAACGTTTTCCTGAGATTAACCTTTTATTATAGCACATCCTATTGATTAAGGGCCAATGTTCAACAAGAATTTCTGTTGGAATCATATAATTTTCATCGCAGGGATTTATAGCGATTCCCCCTAATTCATGTTTTATAGAGTAATGTGCAACAACCGACAAATCAACCAATGACAAATACTTGAACTTATCTGTTTTGACATTTTTCAATCTGCTTTCATCAGTAAATAATGCAACATGTTGATTTTGATTATAAAAATCATATTTGTCTGTTAATCCAAATGTATCGATCACTCCATCACATTCAATGATACTCATATCATTATCGCAAACCATTAAGCCAAAAAGTGGATTTGAAGATATGATTTTAAGCAATTGAATGAAATTTCCTGAATTTTTGATAAAATCCTCAACTTTTCCATTATTCAATGAATCTTTCAATGATTGAAGTTCTTCAGCGGAATATGCATCACTGCAATCTAGAATATTTGATGGCAAATCATTTAAATTATTTATGAACTTCTTTGTCAGATAAATATTTTGAGTGGAAACATTCAAAATGAAGCCATCCATTTTGAAATCATTAAGAATTTCTTTCAATGTAGAAAACTCAAAGTCCAATGAAGATGAGCTTGCATCGGGAAAAGCCTTTTTGAATTCTTCAACATCAGTAAAAATAAATCCGTATTTCTCACTGTCCAATATCAAAGTTATCGGAATAATGTTCTCATCATGAGCAATCAAAAGCGAAGAGTTAATGAGCTCTGATACAAATCTGTCACGATATCTTTTTAGAGTAACTGACAAATCTAGAAAACAATCAAGATTTTTAGTTAAATATTTATTAATGACCATTCTAACACCTACACAATACCTAAACAGACCCCATCAAGAAACAAACTGTTAATTTTCTTAAACTAACAAATTAGATTTGCATTTAATGAAATCGTCAAATTCGCTAATTGATGGAATCTTTCATTTGCAATACATACATTCCATTCATTCTCATATCAAAAATGCATAATCATCATACTTGTCAACGCTTGGAGAGTTGAAGCCCTTCATGAAATTCATCAGAAATTCCCTTGATATGGCAATGTCACCATCCACAATGATTCCTGCAAGATCATTCTTCAAGGCAAAATCGATGAAAACGCCCAGATTGACCAAGCTGGAATACAGGTGGCAATTCCTTAAGCTGAGATTTATCGTTTCGGGAGATGAAAAGAGGACAGCATAATTGTCCCTTGTTCTATAAAACATTTTTTCCCTTACATTATGGAGGGAAATAACCCCCTCCTCCTGAAAATCGTCCAAATTGCCCCTTGACGCCACCACTATCAGGATATCAGATTTGAAAAGCAAATCCATCATCCCATCGAAATCCCATCTTTTGGCTTCATCCAAAAGGAATTCATTCAGTTCTGCATTATCTATGGAATCGTAGATTCTCCTGATTTCCTTTAGGGTGAACGGCTGGTAGTCTAGGTCAAACCTGTAATCGGTATCCATGAAGTCCAGAAGCTCTTTTGTAATCGGAAAGCGTTCGGATTCCACATTGATGATGTATCCATAAACTCCCTCCTTTATGAGCTCCAGATAAAAGTTGAACTCGAAGAATTCGGGCGAATAATTTTCGCCGAATGACCCCTTATTATATTCATGGACGTCTGTGAAAAGTGGAATGAAGGATTTTCCTTCCATCCTTATCATTGCGCACCCTCCCCTTTCACTGTCCATCGGCACTATCAGGGTCGAGTACTTAAGCTCCTCCAGCAGGTTTCCCAATTCCTCGTTCTTTTCGAAGTTGTCAAATTCCTTTCTTAAATGATCGTTTGTGACGGTTGCAGGCATGTTTTTCATCTCCTCAATATCTCTTGTAATTGCTCTTGCACCAAGGCAGCCTGAAAGATGCCGGACTGCCTTCATGAGAGATTGCACCAATATATGTGCTTCTGATGTTTGTAGGCTTGGTTTCGGGGACTTTATCATCGTCCCAGGGAAGGTCTCTTCCCCAAACCTTGCTTTTCAGCTTTTCGCAGGAATCCGCCCAAATCTCACGTTTCCTTCGGTCTGCCATATATATGTATGACCATGAGAATCTGGTGTTGCACCTTATTTCAAAATCCATGATCATTCCTCCTTGAATTTAAATGAATTCATTATGTCTGCAGTTTCCTGCTCGTTCGGAGTTGAAAGGTAAACTATAGTGTTTGTGGTCGAATTCTTCTGGTATGCTGAATAGAGCGGCTTGCCGGATGTGAAGTCAATCTGATGGATGAGAATGCCATCGACCGTCCATGACGGCTTTTTAAGCTCATTGTTCAGGAAGGAAGTTATTTTCCACTTCTTATAGTTGATCATCTTGTCCAACTCTATGACATTGATTGTGATTTCGCCTGTATCATCAACGAACTGGGTATACCCTTTTGTAATCGGCCTTGATGTGAAGTTATCGGCATTCACGCAATGTATGCTGAATGTTCCGAAATCAAAGTTTCCTTTCTTTGGTGCAAACACCTCGCCGTCACCATAATGGGAAGGATAGTCCTCCACTATATTGGGATTGGTAACGACAAATACAGAGCAGACAACCAATGTCAGTGCAATTATTGAAAAAATCAGTATCTTATTCATAGCATCACCTACAGTCTTATATTATACATTATTTCATAGAAGTTCCCTAAAGCGATGAACGGGTTTCCGCTCATGCAATAGCCGTAGCACATGAAAAACAATCCATGAGTCAAAACGATCAATAAAAATATCAATGCTATGTCCTTTATACTTTCCTTAAAAAAATTATACATGATTCCTTGATTTATATAGGGAATTATATCCTCTACATTCAACAGCAACATGTCTAATGTTATCTAATATTAAATTGTCTATAAAATCTTCTAATGTGATAGTCTGGTTCAAAGTTACACCTCTGGTAAAAGTGCTTTACAGTTGATGGTTGTAAGCAATATAATTTATTTACTTCATAGTATAAAAATGTTGTGGTAAATAATTAATTAGTTAGTTTTAAACTAAAATATCATTAATTAAATTATCTTCAAACTCCTTTTTTGTCCTAGCCCTTGCTTCTATAAATATCTCAGGCTCCATTCTTTTATAATATTTTTCATAATATTGTGCTTGTTTATGAAGATTATCTTCATTTTGAGTCCCACTACTTATACATACCCAATAATATTTTTCCATTTCAGATAAATATTTTCTAATATCTTTTTTAACATAATTTTTTTCTTTACAGTAATCTTCATATAAACCCGGCAATGCTATAAAAATTGCTTCATAAGGTTTTAATTGTAAACTATTTTCAAGTTTATCAAAATAATACTTCCTAACTACTTTAAAATTTTCTACAAAATCATCGCTAAAACATCTTTTTTCTTTAGAATCTGGATTTTTAGATTTTTTAATAGAGTATTTATTACTTTTTTCTATTATCTCTTCAAATAAATTTTCTAATTTAATTTTATTAGATTCATCTGGAATAAACTTAAATTCAATAATATGTAATTCTAAATTTCCTGTTTGGGATTTTTTACAAAATAATGCATCTACAGATTTAGGAAATCTATGTTTACATCTTTTTGAGTTTCTTTGACACTGTTTGGATAAATCCCTCCATTTAGAAGAAGCTTTAACCATCCAATCTAATCCATACATTTTTTGAGAATCATTGATTAATGAATCATAAGGTGGGGAATCTGAACGAGAAAGTTCAGTTAATGAATCATAAAATTGATGTGTATGCCCTTCTTCATCAACAAAAGATTTTTTTTCAAAACTTTTAAGAAACTTTAAAAAACATTCATCAGTTAATGGATCCATACTACCACCTAATTTGAATTATCATTATTTTTAGATTTTCTTCTATATTTTTCTAGAGACATATATGGTTTAGATAACTCATCATAAAGTTCATATAAATTATTAACATCAATATATTTAAATTCATAACCTGAATCTTTAAATTTTGTTAAATAGTAATAAGTATCATCTTTTAAACCATAATAATTAGAAAATACTTCAATAGCTTCAATAAACATTGGACTATGAGTGTTTATATAAATAGATATATTTAATTCTTTAACTAATAACAATAAAATTTCAGCAAATTTAAATTGCCATTCAGGATGTAAATTAACTTCAGGTTCATCAATAATTATAAAGCTATCCTCTTTTAATTTCCGATTAGATAATAATAATTGTATAATCCCAATCTGTTTAATACCTGATGCAGTATTTTGCATTGGATATGGCTCAGAATCTTTAGAAACATACCTAAATCCACGATTAAATTCAATTTTTCCATTAATAATATTATTAATTTTTTCTTCAACAAGAATAATATTCTCGTTCCATGTATCATCAAACATTTCTACAGATTGATCTTCGCTATCTCTCAACATTAAATTTAAATAATCAACATGACTATAATATCCATTACGTCTCAATCTAAATGAATGTGGGGCACGATTTAAATCAAATATGGAAAATGAATCAACATAAAAGACATCATATATCTCTTGATAAAATTTAGGTTTGATAATTTTGTTACTTATATTCTCTTGAGGAGGTGTAAATAAAGATGATAAATTAAATGAATCTTCATCAAAAGAAATTTGGCCGTTGATAGTATTATTTAAAAATTCAATTCTTAATAAACTTCTTAAAATTGATAAATATAAAGAATCCCCATTTTCTTGAATTTCTTCAATAGAATTATCAATATTATTAATATCTCTTTCTAAGAATTTATTATAAGTATATTTTTCAGAAGAATAATATTCATCTTTTGAATGTTCAAACTCTTCTAATAATTCTGTAAAATCCATATCTCTAGTTCTACGATTTAATCTCACATCATCTTTTATTCTACTCAAAATTACAGAAATTGAATTACTTAAGGATTCATAAGCAAAATCTTGTCTTTTATTACAACTAGCTTTTAAAAAACAATATAATAATTTACTAGCTGATGATTTTCCAGTTGCATTATGACCTCCAATAATATTAATTTTTCCAATATCAATATCAGCCTCTTTTATAGGACCAAAATTTCTAATTTGAAAATTCATTATTTCTTCCATGTTGATAACATCCTAAATATATTATTTGATATTTTATTTACGATTCAATAAATATTTTTTTAAACAGAAAAGTGATAGAGTGCATCCCTATAGATTCACTGATTATTTTTTAGTTAATGGAAACATCCATACTTCTCTCTTAATACCATTAGCATCAGGTTGAATATCTTTATATGGATCTCCAGCTAACTCAACTTCTCCTTGGTATGTGTACACTCCCTCTTCAAAAACTTCAAATAAATGAATATTTACACCATTAGTATCTGATTCATATAATATTCTATTATTAGTCCCATTAAGTTGTTGATGCCCAAATCTACCCGTTCCAGTAAAATAAAGAACATCCCCTTCCCAAGAATCATCATACATTAAATTATGGTTGAAAATAAGTATTAATGTATTAGTTTCTTTAGAATATGAAATACCATGAAAATCAGAAAATTTGAATGCATCCATAATCTCCGATTTGTTATATCCCTTTCCGATAACCAAGTCATTTAAATCCATTTAATTCCTCCTTAATTATGAAAAAAGTTGAATAAAAATTAACTAGAATCTTCTTTTCATTAAATTTAATTTTATAAAAATCCTCCTAAAGAAAATTATATAATAATATTAGATTTTATTGTTTTTATAATGTACTATATTTAATAATCAATACACTAAATTGAAATTAAATTTTATATACTACAAAACATTCTATATGAACAATTTTTACAGGAATTAAATCGTTTTGGAAATTTGGTGCATTGTTTAATTTTTTTGGCTACTTTATTTAAACATTCTAATTCCTTATTATTTTTTTCATCAGTAATATCAACAACATGCTGATAATCCCCCAAGACGAAATAAGTAACGGCTTTTTTAACATTATATTCACTAAATTCAGGCAATTCATTCAATGCTGCGGCATAAAGGTGCAGTTGCTTGGTATATGCATCGATATGTTCATCATCATATTGCGCATATTTATAATCCAGAATGACAATTTCGTTTTCTCCTACTTGATAAATCAAGTCAATTGCCCCATTGAATATGTAGTCCCCCATATCGATTTCAAAATCAAGTTCGGCTTCCAGAACTTTCATATGCTTTGAATAGGTTTCATAATAATTGATTACATTATCTTTGAACTCCTCATAATCTTCAGGGCTTTCTTCAATGTCAAACATTGATTTATAAGCATCATGGACAATATCTGTTAACTCAGGAATGCTTATTTCCTGATTTTCCTTAAGCTTCAGGTTGACAGTTTCCATGATTTCGTGAAAGACAGTTCCTCGATTTGCATATTTCTGGCCAGTTCGGACAAAGCCCAAGTTATAGCCCAAATCATATTTGAATGGGCATGATAGGTATTGGGTGTATTTGGAATAGTTCATGACAAGCTTATCTGAATCTTGATTTCCATAATGCTCTTCAATTGTGACATCTTTCAAAGCATTGAAATCAAATTTTGAAGTATGTTTCCTGACCCTTTCGATTTGTTCGGGGGTTTCCCCTACTGTGGATAAGATCAATAAGTCTGCCGCCCTTGTCATTGCGACATAAAGCACCCTGTCCTTCTCCTCTTCATTCAACCGGTTTTCCTCTTCAATAGAAATGGTCTTATGCACCAATTCGCCGTTTTCTTCTTTTAGAATTGTCTTATATTCCAAGCATTCGTTTGGAGTGTAATAAGTATCATCAGGCCATATTCTGTCTTCTTTGCGTTCCGGATCCTTGTTTATCATTGGAAAACTGTCCTTTTTAAGTGAGGTTATTATGGTTACCGGAAACTCAAGGCCCTTTGCTGCATGGATTGTCATCATCTGAACGCCTTTGCCGTTTTCATGATATGAATCATATTTTTCGATTACACTGCTTAAAAAGAACCATGCTTCCCTGACATCAGTTTCTGAAATGAATGACTCGTAATTGGATATCGATTGAGTAAGCATTGCAAGATTGGCTATTTTCTTATAATTCCTTTCAGGATCGATGAACAAGTCACCCAATGCAATCAAATCATAAAATACTTCCAAAATGGTAGGGGATTTTCTGACATTATGTCATTCCGCAAACCATGTAGATATTGGAAGAATTCCTTATCTTTTTCATTTTCGATTTTATCTAGGTCTACGACAGGCATCTGAATGTTTCTGAAAATTTCAATGAGAGTATCCTGGTCCTCATTGTCTTTAACCCTGTGAGCAGCACTGACCTTGCTGTCGCCACGAATTTCCCTAATCTCATTCTCAATTTTTATGACTTCACTATTGAACGAATCCGCCACCCCATTCAGATAACATTTGGTTGAATCATCGAGTGACCAAAATAATGGTTCAAAGTATTCTCCGCAAAATGCCTTAAGGTTCAACTCATTTAATTCAGCTTTTGATGGAATATATCCTAAATCAGTCCTACGGGATATATACCACAATAAAGTCATGATAGATTTGACTTCATCCTGTTCGGGCAAATCAAACCTTCCCACAACGGAAAAGTCAATATCATCATCGCAATTGAATTTATCAATCAAATTCGCTATCGTTTCATCGCTATGCTTCCTATACAATATTGCAACATCCGAATAATCTCGTATCATGTTATCGCGCATCAATGTATTAATTATTTCATATATGTTGTCCGCTTCCTCTTGGCTGTCCGTGTTCTCAATTAAAAAATTGAGATTATTGTAGTCCTTTTCTTTGCTTCGCATGCTTTTATTTGATGTGGCCTTCCTTTGAGGCCTTATGAACTCCTCTGTCAGCCCAACGATATTTTCTGTAGAGCGGTGATTGACATCCAAACTGACCACATCCGGATTGTCCAATCTGATCATCTCATCGAAAAAATCATTGAAGGAGCTTCTGAATGCATAGATATGCTGGTCGACATCTCCCACTGCAGTAAAATAATCACAGTTTTTCCTTAAGATTTCAAAAATCCTGAACTGCAGTGGGTCAGTATCCTGAAACTCATCGATAAAAATGGTATTATACTTAATATCTGTGTCTTTTTTCAATTCATTCAACGTTTTCAATTGCAACGTATCATAATCAACATAATCATATCTATCCAGATATTCCCTATACTTCGGATATGCCTTTGCAATCTGAAGGTATCTTGCATTATACCATGACTTGGAGTAAAGGTCACGTTTCTCATAGTCAGAATTACCTTTTTTAATTTCTTTTTTAATCGGCTTGTCATGATCGTCAATTCGCTTTTTGGAAAAATAATCCAAGGAATCTATGAAATCCAAGTAATCCTGTGTGATTTCCCTTGAATCAGCAATTTTTTTTGCTAAATTAATTGGGTCAACCTTGTAGCAAGTATATTCACTGAACCTCTTTAAGATGGATGGAATATGATAATCAAAAACCGTGGATTCGCCAACAAAGCCAAAATCTTTCTTGAATTTCTGAATGAATAATCTTTTCCTCTCAGAGGCATCATCATCTATGAGAGTTACTGACTGGTCTTTTGATTTCAGGTATTCCAGACAGAATGAATGTATTGTGGAAATCTGCATCTTTTGAACAATGCTGTTCGAAAGCTTTTTTCGCAGCTTATTTATGAGATTGTCTGCCGCCTTTGTCGTGAAGGTAATGACAAGAAATGACTTTGGATCTACTCCTTTTTCAATCAGGTCTTCAATCCTTTTCACGATTACAGTTGTTTTTCCAGAACCTGGACCCGCTTCAACAAGAAGAGTTCCTTTGCCATGAATAATTACATCTTTTTGGCTATTGGTCAGTCGATTTCATCACACATATATAACAATATTGCATCAACATTATTTATATATATTTAAAAAAACATTTCAAATTTAATCAATTATCAGTATATGATTTAATGGTACATTGCACTTTCTTGATGCTTTTTAAACATATTTTCAATCTTATTATGAGGCGGATTTTAATAATGGCACATATCGTGATTATTACACATTCACAAATATTCAATCCGGTTATAAGCCTGATTTTAATCCATAATCCAATGATTGATTAGCATACACTTGCTTATTTCAATCCCATTACAGGTCTGATTTTAATTAGTGGTATGTTGTTGATGAATCTGAAATCGAGGTAATTTCAATCCCATTATAGGTCTGATTTTAATACTAAAAACACTAATTAACCTCCTCCGATTATAACTAATTTCAATCCCATTATAGGTCTGATTTTAATTAAGTTTGTCATTTAAAATCACCTCTAATTCCTTATTTCAATCCCATTATAGGTCTGATTTTAATGTGGTATTTGCAAACACGAATATCTTACTCCAAGATTTCAATCCCATTATAGGTCTGATTTTAATATAGATATTAGTGAAAATTGTACAATACTGGGTTGATTTCAATCCCATTATAGGTCTGATTTTAATCAGATTATATTGAACGCGAAGTATATTTCTGTGTGAATTTCAATCCCATTATAGGTCTGATTTTAATAACCAGTAGTGGAAATGTCGAATTACTGAATACAAGATTTCAATCCCATTATAGGTCTGATTTTAATTTACTACTAATCTTTCTAATAAATTGATTATGTGTATTTCAATCCCATTATAGGTCTGATTTTAATCCCTGACCATAGTATGAATGTAGATCATAACTGGATTTCAATCCCATTATAGGTCTGATTTTAATTTATGTAGTTCATCATATTTTGTAGTGTGTAGGATAATTTCAATCCCATTATAGGTCTGATTTTAATGCAGACTCTCCCTACTGCCAGTTCAAGCACTAATTTCAATCCCATTATAGGTCTGATTTTAATTCGGATAGTTTAGGTACATCAACTACAAATAATAAATTTCAATCCCATTATAGGTCTGATTTTAATGAATACAAGTGGCAGATGTGATTTCTATATCAAATTTCAATCCCATTATAGGTCTGATTTTAATCTAACACCAACAGAAATAATCAACAACGCCGAATACATTTCAATCTCATTATAGGTCTGATTTTAATTGATTTATTAATTGAAAGGAATTGAGTTGATATCTAATTTCAATCCCATTATAGGTCTGATTTTAATTTTAAGAAATCCAATACAATAATCATATTCATATGTATTTCAATCCCATTATAGGTCTGATTTTAATTAAAATTACCAATATCCCTATGATTAATAACTGGACATTTCAATCCCATTATAGGTCTGATTTTAATACAGTATCTACAAGAAAACCATTGTCTTTTAAAATTTCAATCCCATTATAGGTCTGATTTTAATACAGTTAAAGCAGTAGAACCCTCAATATTCTTAGGATTTCAATCCCATTATAGGTCTGATTTTAATCTTCCTGAAAGGAACATCAGTAACAAGCATTTTCCGATTTCAATCCCATTATAGGTCTGATTTTAATGAAGATAAAAGAGCAAATGAACTCCTTTGGACTAATTTCAATCCCATTATAGGTCTGATTTTAATATAGTAGAAGTATGACTCATGGTAAAAGTATGACTCAATTTCAATCCCATTATAGGTCTGATTTTAATGGTAGACCGACCAAGACTTCAGA
>NZ_CAMVPN010000036.1 GCF_947169325.1 uncultured Methanobrevibacter sp.
GCATTTCCCATGTACATCGATATTAAAACAAAATACTAATTAGTGGACAGTCCCATAAAAAGATATTTTTAATCTGTTTGATACTGGCTGCAGTTATCGCTTCAATCGGAGTGGCATCAGCAATCAGCGAAGTAAATTTGCCTGACGGATATTCACTGGACGATTCACTAAAAGTAGAAAATGAAACAACCCAACTTTTCGGTGTTGACTGCATATATAATCGTCTCGTAATGGTCAACGGTGACAAAAACATCACTGTCGATACCTTCTTCCCTGAACAGGAAATTACCTTAACTCCAAGCAACGGTTCTGAAATGAAAAACATTGCTGGTGTTGACGGTCTTTATCAGGAAAAAGACGGACGTTACTTATTCATATATTCAGACAACAATCAGTTTGTACAGGTTGATTCACCTGAAGAAAGCTTGATTGAAGCAGTAATAGGCAAATAGGATCAATTAATGTTAGGCGATTAATTTTGCCTAACAGATTATTTTTTTTAAGAAAACATACCTCCCAATGCTGTTTTTAAAAACACCACCCCGGCCAAAAGAAATTGTTCGAATCGAAATATTCAAAAAAATAGAAATTCAACTTCAATGAAAAGTTAATATTAAGCGAAATCTCTCCATTGATGTTATTTATGTTTTTTAATTTAGCAGGAATTCAAATCAATATTGTTCAATTCATAAAGGTGTAAACCAAACAATATTTTCTTACAATTTGAATTCCTGCAGCAACCAGTTCTAAAATCCCGTGTATTTAAAAAATATTTTGGACTTCAACATGGGATTTAGGCGAACACAATAAATCAGTTCACCCATAATATATATGATTTAACAACTATTTAAACATAATGGTTCTTATCAACATTTCAAAAATTCATAATAATACTTAAAATGACCAATCCTAATCTTACACCTACCTTTTAACCTTAAAAGTCTTTTTGAGATTTCATTTCAGACATATTCCTTGAAACATTATCTTTTTGCCTGTTTTAATCTTTTTAAGTAAGTTTGACTTAATCGTTATTTTTGCAACACAATATGTGGTGTTTTTGCCTTGCAGGTTTTGGCATTGAATTTGAAAAATACCCCTTTCTAGTGACATCCTCACCTACTTTTGACAATATTCTTTGATCATCAATATCCAAATCATATTTTAACATTTTTGTGCAAGAATTCTCCGGCTTCTTTAAGCCGGAGAGGTTCAAAAAGTTAAATTTCACAGCAGTTATCTTCAGATTACAACTCTTAAAACCTTGATTAATAGTAAAATCAGAGCTACACAAAAAAATAATTTTAACTCAAAACATGATTCGCAAAATTTCATTTAAATTGATGATACTGAAAAACAAGAAATTGAACTGACCAACAGGGAAAATGCATGGCCAATACTAAACCAAGCATTTTCCCCTAGGAGTTCTTTTATAGAATAACAAGCCATTAGCCTGTTACAGAAACCTGAATTAATATTGTCCAGCTTAAAACTGGCCTAAACCAAACAATAATCCGTTTAATTCAAATTCCTGCTTCCACGAATAAGTGCAAACTATGAAAAGTATAATCAAAGTTTTTCAATTGAGGAAATAGATTTTCAGAAAACTTTTAAAGCTTTTCTAATTAAATGTTTGATTTGAGTAATATTTAAATGTGATGATTCCACACTTCATCTTTCAGAGAAAAAGATTCCTGCAGAGGATTTTGGTTTGAGGTGGTGAATGTTTTTTGTGATTTTTTACTAATCACCAACCATAATCGTCAAGTAAATTCGTTTTTTGTCCCAATCCTCAGAACGTTTGTTTCTGTGATTTGAGAAGTATAATTGATTTTTAAAAAACAATCGTCAAGTAAAATTCATGTTATTCGTCAAGTTACGAACATATTAAGTGCCAACGTATAATCCTCATTAAAATTACACAATTAAGACAAAAATACGATAGAAAATGGCATTTGATGCAGAATTATGAATACTTTAATGAACTGTTATACTCAGATTCTTCAAAAAAGCCATTAGAAAAAAATTAATATCTATCTCAACAAACTAACTGTATGAAAGACAGAAGACTAATAGGATTATTAATTATATTAGCAATCGTTATTGTCAATATGGGAGTCGTATCCGCATCTGACGGCAATAGCTCTTATTATGAAATTCCAGATGATGTCGACACCATTTCAGATACGATTGCCATTGAAAACAAAACCTTCGAAGCCATTGACTATGCAATCTGGCAGTCCGCTGAAGAGGATGTGATTGAACTTGACGGAACATATCTCTCAAACGGAAGCAGCATCACCATAGAACATTCCTTAACCCTGACAGGAATGGAAAATGGAGCAGTGCTGGACTTTGAAAACTTGGATGGCAAGATATGGTGCAGACAGGGAAACATCACTTTTAAAAACATCAAATTCATCAACGGAAATGCATCCCATGACAGTTGCATAAATGTGAACTTAAATACTCAGATGAACATAATCAACTGTTCTTTTGAATCAAACCACGGAAAACATGCAATCATCAACAGTGACGGGCATTTGACAATCAGCCAGTCATATTTTGCCGACAATACATATAGATGGTCATTAATCGATGCAAAGGATGTTGAAGTTAAAACCACTGAATTTATTAACATTACCGGAAGTAGTTCATACGGCAGCATATATGCACAATTCGGAAGCATGAAACTAGAAAATTGCAAATTCATAAATTCGATACTGAATACAGCAAAGGAAAGTACAATAAGCAATTGCTCATTTTTCCAAAGCATAACCTTTTTGGGAGGAATCGTTTCATCAAGCAAATTCACTAATGTGAATGCATCATATAAGCATGAGGGAACCATGAAAAGTTGTCGGTTTGTCAATTCAAGCTTAGAGACAATTGGAAATAATGTGCACATAATCAATTCAACATTTAGTGACTATAATAATTATGTGATTTTCATCAAATCAAACGACCTCAACATCACAGACTGCAGTTTCAGGAATTCCCGCGGCGCAATCTTCATAAACGGATATTCTATAGAACCCCCTGTGGGACATGGCATATCAGTTTCAAACTCAATATTTGAAAACCTTACAGAAAATGCACTCAACATGCCTATCCGCACCAAATATTCAACAGCTTTGCCTCCTTCACCTGCAAATAAACTGTCAATTAGCAACTGCAAGTTCGCAAACATGAAAGGAGGAATTCTTTGGAGCGCTTATAACATTCGAGTGTGCAATTCCACATTTGAAAATCTCTCAAACGACGGAATATTTTTATACGGGGACAATCCATATGTTGACGGATGTGTCTTCAACAATATCACATTGGATTATTATGCTGCAGGCGCAATATATTTCAATACATACCGTTATTCCCATAATGGACACATAAGCAATAGCATATTTACCAATATCAACGGAAGGGCAATGAGCAGCGACATAAGTAATTTAAATGTAATCAACTGTAGCATAAACAACATGTCCTCAACCAATACTTTGGGAGGTGCAAACATTATCAACTGTTCCGTATCAAATTCCCAGGGAGGATTCTCAATTATAAGATACCCTGAAAGCGCCAATACAACCTGCATAATAAACTGCAGCTTCATAAACAACACCGCGCTCCAATACGGTGACGTCCTAAGTATAGACCAATTCAATCAAAGTAGCGTCATCAACTCCCATTTCATCAATAACAATATGCGAACAATAGAATCAAACGCATGGAACTTTTCAGTTTATAATTCAACATTCATTGGCAACCATGGAACAGAAGGGTGTGCAATATACCATTACGGAACATCATTAATAGTTGATGGTTCACAATTCATTAGAAATAATGGCGAATACGCCGCAATCCAGGCCCATGGCTCTTCAATATTTACAAACAATATGTTTCTGGAAAATAATGCTGAAAGAACAAGCTGCATTGCTTTGCACAATCCCAACTGGAAAATCGAGAACTGCAGATTCATCAACAACACTGCATCAAACAACAGGGACGTTGAAGGATGTGAGAAAATGGTGCTAAGCCAAATAGGCAACTACTATGGAGACATAAGCCTGAAAGTCACCGTAACTGATAACCGAATAAATACTCCATTAGCAAACGAGACAATTGCAATATCATGGAATAATCACTTATATACATACAACACCCGATATAAACAGGACAAAACACTTTTAAATGATTTCAATACTTCAAATGACGGTACCGTAACAATAAAACTGAATAATCTTAATGCAGGCACATATGACCCATTTATCATAAACCTTCCTGAACACGAGTCACATGAAACAATCATTGTGAAAATCAAAAAGGCACCAATACAGATTGATGCTAAAAAGCTAACAACAACATACAATCCGAACGGAGATTATTCCGTTAAGATAATCAATTCCAAAACCAAAAAAGTCGTGCCAGGTATTGAAGTCACCCTGCAATCCGGAAGCAAAACATTCAAAGCATTCACCGACAAGAATGGAAATGCAAAATTCAGCCTATCAAAATTTTCAATCGGTACAAACAAGATTACAGTGAAAGTCTTAGATCCAAATGCCCTTGAAAAGAAATTAACAACCAGCATTACACTAAAAAAGGCAAAAACAATTGTAAGTGCTCCTAAAGTCACAAATAAAGTTAAAAAATCAAAATACTTTAAAGTGACCGTTAAGACATCTGATAAAAAAGTTTTAAAAAATACTTATGTTAAAATACAAATCGACAAAAAAACATATAAAATCAAAACAAATTCAAAAGGAATTGCACAGTACAACACAAAATCCCTGAAAGTCGGAAAACATAATGTCATAATCACTTCAGGTGATTCAAAATTCACCATGAATGCAAAATCAACAATTGTTATTAAAAGATAGAATTTTTCTATCTTTATTCTATTTTTTTACTCACAATTAAAAAAGGATGCTCATTTAAGGGAACTGAATTTGGCGTATCTTTGGGTACGAAATATTCGATGGGAATTGTGATGTCGAATGTTTTTAAAATATTTTTTAAGAATTGAGCGCAGCCACATTTCAAAGCAAGCATTCTACAAAATCGATTGATAATTTGACTACTTGTTAATACATCAATGAATATAATTTATGGACAAATTCATTTAAACGAAATATAAACTAAATAATGTTTGAAGTGATTGGGACATATAGATTAAGAATCTAAAAAAGAAAAAAAGAAGTAAATGCCGAAGCAATTACTTTTTGATTTTCGAAGTCTTTTTGACAGTGTCTTTCAGGTATGTTGCCTGATATGTCACTTTTTTGCCGACCTTGAGCTTTTTCAGGACAGATGATTTGATTGTGACTTTTGCAACACCTTTTTTGTTGGTTTTTGCAGTGTATTTCTTGCCGTTGAACTTGAAGGTTACCTTCTTGTTTTTGAGGTATTTCTTGTTGACTTTGGCAAGGGTTGCTTGCAGTACTAGTTTTTTGGCAGACCTTTTGACAGTAACTGTTTTCAGTGTTACGATGTGTTTAACTGTCAATGTTTTGGAAACAGTTTTTTCAAAGGAAGTTATTGTCAGCTTATATGTTCCAGGCACCTGTGTTACCTTGAAGCTTGCAATTCCATTTTTGATTGTCAGTGTCTTGAATGCTTTGTTGTTTGCCTTCACCACGACTTTGCCTGATCTTGCCAATACATCTTCATCAGAGTAGACTTTTATCGTATATGTCTGACCTGCACTGTATAGCACCTTAGCGTTGCTGGCACTGATTTTTGCATGATTCACATAGACTGTTGCAACAGCATCCTTTTCGAATGCCTGATAGTTTTCATCCCCTGAATATGCGAAAGTTATCAGGTAGTTTCCCTTATACTCAGACAAGTCTATCTTTAAGATTCCAACAACTATCTCTTCAACAGTCTTGTTGGTTTGAGCCAGAAACTCCATCAGTTCCATCCCTACATCAATGACTTCCACGATTTCGCCGTCAACATACACTGTCAGTGTTCCTGTTGCGTTTATCGGGAACTCCAGGGCAACGACCCCATCGTCGTCTGATACAATTTCTTCAGGTACCGGAATCTCTTCCGGAGTGAGATACATTTCATAGCTTCCAGATATGATGCTTTTGTCGAATTGGTCCCCTTCATAGTCAAATGTGACAATGTGCTTTCCTTCACTGAGTTTTGCGGTTGAGAATGTGTAGTCCACGATTCCCTCTTCAATGTCAGCCACACCAAATGTCTTTTTGTCTATTTTGACAATTAGAGAGTCGGTAATGTCTGATGCAAAGTCAATGTAGATGTTTGCATTACTTCCAACACTTACATTTTGAGAGATGATTACAGTCGGCCCTATATCGGCTGAATCATTGCCTGATAAGATCACATCCGGAAGGGAATTCTGATTAAATTCACACTTTAAAACGTTTCCTCCATAAACTGCCCCTCCAACTCTGCTAGCCTGATTTTTTTCGAAAATGGAATTGTCTATTGTCACTTCATTGTTTCCGGCAACATAAACGGCTCCACCGTTCTTTGCTTTGGAACCCATGAAATTTGAATTGATGATTTTTCCGTTTTTAGCGTTCCAGTAAACTGATCCTCCATTGTCCTTAGCGGTGGAATTTTCAAAATTGGAGTCGGATAAGGTTCCATTTTCACCATTCCAAAATACTGAACCTCCATTATCCGCCAGACAGTTTATGAAAGTACTGTTGATTACAGCATTATTGGCAACATCGCCAACATAAATTGCACCTCCACCATAAGTGCCATAATCACTGGAACGTGCGGAGCAATTGACGAATTCACAACTTTTTACAGTATTGTTGGAACAATCAATGCAAATCGCAGCGCCTCCATCTGAAGAGCAGTTAATGAATTTGCAGTTCTCAACTCTATTGTTGTGGCTGGAAAGTTCAATGTAAATCGCCCCTCCTATTTCCGCATTACAGTCTGTAAATTCACATCCGGTAATGTTGACATGTGTGGAAACGTGAATGTAGATGGCACCATATTCAGAGGAAATGTTTTTAAAACGGCAATTTGTAACATTACTTTCACGGGCGGTGAACATCATTGCAAAATTGGAACAGTTGACAAAGTCACAGTCATAGATATTTCCAATGCAGCCATATTGACATACAACGGCCTTATAGCAGTTGATGAAAGTGGAACCTGCAAGTGTGGATGAGCCTTCAAAGTGAATGGCGCCTCCGAACGCTTCAGTGCATGCGAAGTCTAAAAAAGTACAGTTTATAACATTTCCAGAACCCTCTATGGCACCACCGCAAATGTAACTGGAAGAATCACCGCAATGGGAAAAAGTACAGTTTATAACATTTCCCGAAGCATGTATTGCGGCTCCATAAATTGTACCACAGGAATCACCGCAATGGAAAAAAGTACAATTGACAATGTTAGATGAACCCGCATATATTGCGCCACCATATACCGAATCCAGACCTTGTGAACAGTTAGCAAAAAAGCAATTGGTAATATTACCTGAATTCATTGTAACGACTCCACCGTAAACTGTATCTCCGATGAAAGTACAATTATTGAAACTGCAGTTGGATATGCTGCAATTTGTACCGGAAACTACAATTGCCTTGTAATTTGCATTAAGAAATTCGATATTCTTTATAGTCACATTATTCGCATTGATGTTGAATATCCTTCCTTGAGCATCAGCATCAATTTTATGGCCCTGACCATCAATTGTAAATGCCTTGGAGATAGTAATTCCATCCTTAACGAAAACTTCACTTTTCAAATAATCCTTATCCAATTTTAAAGTGTCTTCAGGATTCATATCAAGGATTAAATCACGAAGGCCGTAAAAGGTATTGTCGTTTGCGGGATCTCTGACCGGACCGTTGCCGTTTAGTGTGCAGTTGATGAGAATTCCTCCATATACAATATCATATGTGACATCACTTTCAAACCTAGAGTTAGAGACTGTTACATTGTCCGCAGAAACATAGATTGAACTAGCAGCAGTCGCACGTGATTTGACAAAGTGTGACCCATCAATTTTTCCGTTTGCACTGTTCCAATAAATTGCACCCCCATTATCAGCAGAACAGTTTATGAAAGTACAGTTAGTTACAGTGTCATTGCAGTCATGAGCATAGATGGCTCCGCCGTTTTTAGAAGAGCAGTTCACAAAAGTACAATCGATTATATTGTCGAAACGTTCAACAATGTTGATTGCACCCCCTTCACCGTTAGATGAACAGTTGTCAAATCTGCACCCCTTAACGTCGACATAGGAATCATGAATGTAAATTGCAGACTGGGAATGGCAGTCTGTGAAAATACAGTCTGTAACGTTTCCGCCGTTACACCAGAAACTGATGGCACTATTTGAACATCTCTCAAATGTGCAATTGGAAATATTGCCTACACAACCATAATTGCAGCGAATTCCATATGGAGTGTCAATGAAATAAGAACCTGTGACATTTGATACACCGGTGAGGTGTACATCTCCAGCATATGAAAGAGAGTTGTTTGAAAAGGTACAGTTTATAATGCTGCCCGCACCTTCAATTGCACTTCCATAAAGTGAACCGCATGCCTCCGCACAATGGGAGAAACTGCAATTTATAATCCTGCCGGAGTTCAGATAGATGGCGCCCCCATAAACCAGATCGCAACCATATGAACAATTAGTGAAAACACAATTTACCACATCAGTGCCTGATACTCGTAAAGCTCCACCATAAACCGTTTTTTTAACATTCGGAACACAATCTGTGAAGCTGCAATTTACAATGCTTCCGGAACCAATTGAAATAACCCCACCATTTACCGTACCGTCATCACAAGAACAGTTTACAAATTCACAACCACTAATGCGGCAGTTAGAACCGCTAACAACAAATGCTTTGGAACCTGCATTATTCAATTTAATGTTCTTTAAAGTGACATCGTTTCCCGCAACATTGAATATCCTTGCCTGAAAATTACCATCAATGTAATGGCCCTGACCATCAATTGTCAATGTTTTGGCGATATTTATCCCGTTTTTATAATCCTCATCTGCAGAAGCATTATAAACATAATTCTTTACTAATTTTACTTCGCTATTTTCAGAACTGGCATTAATCAAATCATTCAAGTCTTTAAAGTCATAAACCTCCTTATCCATCAATATTGAATCAACACCAGTTTCTAACCTTTCATTAGAATCATCAACAGATGACTTAAAATTTAAATCATCACTAACTGCCAGATTATCGTCACAAACATCCTCCGATGCACTGACAGTACCTATTGTTAAAATAGCCAATAACAATAACGTTATCAGCATACCTCCCTTAAATCTCATAATTGAACAACTCAAAATTATAACTTAAATTAATATAATACTATTTTCAAATAAACAATATTTAAAATTTAAGATAAAACATTTACTTTCCTCCACATTTTTTGAAAAAATCGGAAAAAACATGAGTTAAATCCAATATGCATTGTCAAATAATACAGTTAAACTAATTTATATTTGCAAATCTTTTTTAAATTTTGGGCAGTTCTGTCCAATGTTTGATTTGGATTTTGGGAAAATTTTTTAAAAATTGGAGAGGTTCATAGAAAATCTGATTCAAGATTTTGATGTGGAGAATAGCTTTAAATGTTTATTTTTTAAAATTAGATAAATGTATTTTGTTTTTTAGTAAATACTTACCATAAAGTTTAAATATCATGTTTTTCTCAGAGCAATTTTACGAAATGGCTTCAACAATCTTCAAATAAGATTTAATACAATATATAATCTGAAATAGGCCTCTAATTTAAAAAAGGAGGTGGTAAGTATGGACCTTAATTTAATCGATACTTATTCATTATGCATCACCATTTCTTTTGAATTGAATGATGTCTCCATCCCTTTAGATTACCAAAAAAGAGGTGAGAACAATGGAGATAATTGTGCTCTTGCTGGCGACATATTATCAAAACATATTAATGATATTAATGATTGCTAGAAAAATGAGAGCATAATATCTCTTTAAATTCACCTCATTATAATGTAATTGATTAAAATCTATTTCGATGATGGACTTTTAGAAAATTCATTCCCCCAAAATGATTTTCGCCGAGGCCTTTTTGCCTGAGAAGAACACTAATCAATTACACTTCTTAAAAATAATTACATTTATATATGACATTCCAAATACATTAACACAAGAGAGTTATCTCCAAGTGAGAAAACCTCAAACCGGTAATTTAATAGGTTTTAATGTCTAAGGGGAATGTATTGTGAGGTAAAACTCACAATATAGGCATTAATCTAACTAATTTTAAATACTTATTTTTAAAGACCTTCACATGCATAGTCTTGTACTATTTGAGAATTAACCCGCATGTTTTTGCCATTTCTAGTATTTGGAGTTAAACATATCTTCTTTAACTCATAGTACCTACTTTTAATGTACTTTGTATTATTATTTTTCAAACATTGGAAAGTTCCATACAGAATTTATCCAAAATGGTTAAATGAGCCTCTCCAACGTATGTTTTCAGTAGAAATATTCAAAACCAAAAATAATGCATAGAAAAAATAGTAAAAGGAGGTGAAACACCCCCATATTCAAATCATTTTAATTTCAATGTTGAAATGATCTTTGCGGTTTCATCCGGATATGGGGTGCTTATGTCTATTATTGTTTTTGAATCCTTGTCTTCAAAAGAAGCGACATATCTGGCATCTCCGATATGTTCACCCACATCGGCGGTTATATCGTATACGACCACACCATCAATATTCTGTGAGGAGAGATTTCCGAAATAGTCCAAATATTCATTCACCCATTCCCCATAGTCAGAATCATCTAAAGCGCTGAAATTATATATCTGCACATCATATCCTGACTCATTTTCATCGACATACCACTTGGCATCCAATCCTTCTTCACTTGAACTGTTATACAATTTGAATTTTGTCACGTTTGTTGTATTGAATGTTATATTGTCCAATTCAACTACGTTGTCCTGTGCCTGGCCAAACAGACCATCAAAGAGCCCTGCACTAACAGCGCTAATGGAAGCGACGATTGCCACGGCAATCAGAAAAATCAATAATACTCTTTTCATGTTCATTTTTTAACCTCCTAATTGGTTAATTAAACATTTAACGCCCACACTATTTAATATATATGGATTTAATCTTTTGATATGCAATTAAGATAAAAAGACACATAATTTTAAATTTAAATAAGAAGAACATGTTAAATCAAATCTTTTAGAACAAAATATTATGTTAATAAATTAATTGTGCAGTTTTTTATATCTTTAATAATTCAAAAAAAATTCATAATCATTGGACTAATAATTCGTTAATTTATTAAATTTTTTTCAACCGTCCGAAAAAATCGGATGCTTGAAAATATTTTTATTATTTTACATTTTTTAATGACAATGCTCATAATTTAACTTTTAAATAATTAAAAAATATTAATATACAAAATTTTAAAAAAAATGTTTAATATACTTTAGTTTAAATTTAAAATCAATAGTTTAACACAAGTCATTACTGTTTGAATGGTTCTGCTTTTGGAGAAAGAACTGATTGAATAAGACGCAATAATTCTCTGGTTGTGGCAACATGTGGCAACATCTGTTTCACACATTTTACCCTCTTTAGCAGGCATTTTCAACCTGTGACAATTTGTCACACTTTCATTAGATTCTCAGCCAATATTTTTGTTTGAAATGAAATCAATTCTACAAATAAATAGCAATTTTAGAAACACGAAGCAATTTTTAGGCAAATTTATCAACGTATCTTTTAGTGAAAAAGATTCATCATGTTGAGTTGGTGATTGGTGGACGAATGTTTTTTATTTGATGTTTTTCATTAAATTAGACAATTCCGTTTTTAAATGATTTATATGCAGTTAAAAATTTGCCAATTATTTATATTTAAAAAAAGAAGCATTATCATGGATTAAATCCATGAAAATCTTAAAATAAATAATGATTACACATAGGACCATTAAAAGTTAATTAAATACCATTAATTAAATTTCAATAAGTTTACTATGAAAATTGCATTTTCGATGGCATCAGTAACTTCAATTTCTTTAAAAATTGAAGTTTCATCATAATCTGCTTCAACACGATTATTAAATAAGTCTTCCAATTTATAAGAAGCACTGAAAAATTCACGTTTCAGAGATTTTTGGTCCTTAGCAATTTTCCTCAGTTCTCTGAAAACCTGAACATGTTCACTTAATCCACCAATATTCTGCATTTTGCCGGTTTCATAATTAAATTCGCGAGTCTTGAAATTATGATTAATCTCTAGCCAAGACTTTGCATGATGAAAAGCAGAATAATAAATCCTACTTACAATAGTCTTATACAGACATTGATATTTACGATTGGCTAAAATGTCTTTATTTCGCCACAAATTTTGACAAAAAGGGATTAAATAATCAAAATCAAATGAATCGTCCATATCATCACCTGCATAATATAATGGACAAATCATCTAATATAAACCCTATTTTTTCAGAATCAACGAAATCATAGACCTCCCCGGAAATATCATCCCAATATTGATTTAATTCTTTAGAAGACACATCATTAGGTACTTTAATCCTGAAAGAAGGATTGAAACCCAAATGAACATTTTCATGAAATTTCATTTCACTTAAACCATATTTTGGAATAATCTTTTTAAGAAATTTTTCTATAGATTTTATAGCGTCTTCGTACATGAAATCATATTTGTTATTTGGAAAACTTTTTAATAATGTAATATCAACAATATTTGAATTTGATTGGACAATGGAATAAGGATATTCAGATCTACTCTTTTCTAAAAATGGGTTTACAACATTTTCATGAAAATCATTAACATCAGTTTGTACAGTCATGGTTGTTTCGTTAAAATTCATGAAATTACCTCTTAATCATTTTTTATTTAAAATATCTTCTTAATTTTGTCAAATGAACTTGCATTGTTTAAATCTACAAGAACCTCATTATTTTTTTGTTCCTTGTCATTCCTATAATTAAATGAAATTATCTCTTTTTTATTTTCATCATCTTTATCAGATATCAAAAGAGCTAGAGAAATTACAGAAACTTCGCCTCCAAATGCTTCTTTAATTGAATTCAAAAAGTTTTCATCAATTTTTTCAGAGATATCAAAATTTTTTTTAATAAATTGGGTAGGTATAATATCTTGTTCTTTATCATTTCCCATAAATATCAATCCTCTTTTCTTTAATTTGCATTTAAAACGATTAAGAGAAATATTTGGATTTATTCAAATGACTGAATAATTCAATATATATTATCTCTTTACTTACTTATAAAACTGCATATGGATACAACATTTGCAGTTTAATCAATGGATTCAAATCCGACCATAAAATAATGCTTTTCGCAATTTAAACCCATAAGTAATTATATTAAATTATGTTTTAAGACATATAAATACTTTTATTTACTTTAATGGCGATTTAAGAAACACGAAGCAATTTTTAGGCAAATTTATCAACGTATCTTTTGTTCAAAAAGATTCGTTAATGTTGAGTTGGTGATTGGTGGGCGAATGTTTTTAAAATATTTTTGAGGAATGTGCACAACCATATTTCCAATCAAGCATTCTTCAGAATCGATTGATAACTTGACTAGTTGTTAATACCCCAATGAATATAATTCGTGTACAAATTCATTTAAACAAAATATGAAATAAAAAAAATCAGTTTTTGGCGAACACTTTCAAATTAAAAAAATTAGAGAAAACTGCTAGAATTTCTAACAATTCCCTAATACTTATTCAAACTAAAGACAATTGACTTGGATAATTATCATTTAAATCTTGTTTAAGGCCTTCCTTTTGATAGAAATAATTATTTAGTTCCCCTTCTTTAATTCGTTGCCTTGAAAATTCAAATTCGCGAGTAGAAGCATAAACTTCATGAATTTTTGAAAAATCATTCAAAACTGAATTAATGGACTTTTGACGAGAAACAAATTTTGATAAATCCTCTGTCAGTTCCTTGAAATTTTGAGCCCTGCAAATTGGACAGTCACAAATCAAATCCCCATCATGAATTGATTCACTGATTTTTGGAATGGTGACTTTTTCCTGATTGAAATATCTGGTATCAAGTGTTGGTTTATTTTTAATCTGGCCTCCACCCATTGGTATTTCAACAGATACCGTATCAACACCATATCTTTGAAGCACATGAACTTGACTTGTCGGAACATTACTGTTCCAGTTTGCCCTTTTGGATGAAGAGCAATGAACCCAGAAATCCCTATCTGAAAATGATGCCAAAGTCATTAGATTAGGGCGAAATTCCCTAATTGAAGCAAATTTAATTCCGATTGCGTGCAACATTCCTTCATATTCATTTAAAAGATTTAATTTATTTTTAAATAGTGTAGGGTCTTGGCTCAAGTTAAGATAAGGCATGAAAACGACATTCGGATTAATATGATATACATAATCCCAATATTTCTCAAAATTTTGCTTAAAGTCATCCACACTCGCATCATTTTCAAGTTCTGGAAGTGAAATGATATTTAAGTTAGACTCCAACTGCAAATCAATGAATGATCGAATATCATTATCATTTAATTGTATGTCCCTTGGGATTTGTGGGAAAAACTTGACCAGAGACCGGTTTACTAAAGTGTCGCTGTGCGCATTGATTTCTGATATTTTACGGCTGAAAACCCCATTCTTTTTGTGTAAATCACTGACATTATTGATTGTATATCTTTGTGTGATTTCAAAAACGGGATTTAAAAAAGGTCCATCAAAAGCGATGTTTTTCTTGCCATTCAATTCAGTTGAAGTAGGTGCCTTATTGGGCGTTTCAAAAGAGCCTTTCTTGGAATACACCTTTAAAACTCTGCCTTTTAATTCCTCACCATGTTTAACAGAGACCTTCTTAATAATAGATTCCATATCATTCATCTCCTAAAACATCGTCCCTAATCTCTGAATTGACAGTATAAACAGGATAGTCAGTGTATACTCTTTTAAGAATACCTTTGTTGCCCCATTGATCCCAACCAATTCGAGTGAATTTGAGTTTATTTATTTTATCGTCAGGTAAGGTTTCTATAAGTTTTTCTGCTTCGATTTTTCCTTTTTCATTTAATTTTATTTCATATTTGCCTGCTGAGTACTCGATTGTTAACAAATCATCCATTGAATCCAAGGTTTCATCCAATATTTTGCTGTATGGACCATATTTATACGGAATAAACTGAAGAGATTCAAAATCCAATTCCAATTCATAGGACAGTTCTTTTTCAAATAAGAACGCCTCTTTCATTAACAATAATCTTTTAAGAGGAATTTCTGCATCAACACCCAATAAAAGTAAAATCATTTCTTTAACAGAGTATCTTTTACCTTTTGTTAATTTATCATAACATTTGGGATTAACAGTAGTGAATTCACCTTCATCACAGACTTCCATATGTATTTCCCGTCCGTTAATATTCTTTTTTACTTTACGAATATTTCTAGAACTCATGATTTCACCTCTCTCCAATAACTGTTATAATAATCCATGATACACACTCTGTCCATCCAGAATATTCTTTCTTAAAGACAATCTTAACATTATTGCCTTTCCAAGTACTGCATCTTTCAAATTTATTCTTTTCACGTTTATCCTTCAAACAATCTTCGGAATATTCCAGAATTTGGATAATATCCCAAATACCCATCTGCATCTCAAATGCTTTCTCACAAGCATGATCAGTCAAAATAACAGGCTTATTTTTCCAAATATGCAAATAAGAATCCATCTAAAAACTCCAACTTATTTATTATATCTCAAAAACATATTATTTAAAATTTAATGAGAATTATATAATATTCTATCTTCAATTAATAAAAGATTATTCCGAGAGCGTTTGAAAAGTATTCGCGATAAATCAGCACGGTATTACAAATTCAAAGCAATTTTGGAAACACGAAGCAATTTTTAGAAGAATTTATCAACGTATCTTTTGAACCAAAAGATTCGTAAGTATGTAGTTGGTGATTGGTGGGCGAATGATTCTTTCAAACAATATACAAAAAATAAAATTATAATACAATTTAACATCTATATTAATAATATTAACTCATTAAATAGCTATAAAACAATGATTAAATAATTACTAACTATCAACAACAAATAACTCTTCAATATTATCAATAGAAATTACTTTTATATTAGCCCAATGAACCCACACATTAGTTGAATCCTCCAGAGCAATTAATTCTAACTTTTTTTCAATGAATTTCTGTGGTGCCAAAGCTATAATGTGAGGTTATCAATAACTTATTAGAATCATTATAAATTTTATTCAAATTATCAAGATCATGATCTTCAAAATATCTTTCACTAATCTTATTTTCAGATACAAATCCTTTAAAACCCCAAAAAGCGAAAACATCAACAGTTCTTTCACTTTTATTTCCACAAATTTCAATAAAGCAATCTAAATCACTCATATACCCATCATAATGAGAAAATTTTGAATTTAAATATTTGAAAACTAACAATTCCAAAAAAGTTCCCCTAACCTCCTCTTTAGAGATTTCACCATCATAAAGACTATGGAATAAACTTTTAAGATAATCATAGGATTCTTTTTTAGAGTACCTCGCATGTGATTTAAATTTATTAATTAGTTTATCAACTAATTTTAGATTACCATACGTAATCAAGGTAAGAATATCCATGAAAAGGTCATCATTCAAATTATCTAATGAAAAATCAACCAATTCATTAATATTTTTATCTTTATAAATCTCATGTGAATTATGTGATGGAATAGATTTAATCATTTTTATTTTCCTTAATTTGATCAACTATATTTGGTATTTTTGCACCAAGGAAAAAAGAAAACTTTTCCATTGAGTCATTTATAAATTTCTCAATTTTATCATCATCTAATAAAATTTTATCATTTAATTTATCGTGCCCTGAATCCTCTAATTTTAAAATTGCAATTCCTACCCAATTTAAAGAAATCGGTTGGTTAATCGCCCTCATCGTATATTCCATTATGAATAATGAAGTAGTATCCGTAGAAGGAACAAGAGAAGTATTAAACTTTGCAATTGAATCTATTCTAGTATCTTAATTATATTATTAAATGATGAAACATCAAGTTTTTCAGTGTATAATTTAATAATTTCATAATTCATTTTAGATACCCACATTATCAGTTATTAATTCGAAAGGATAAATATCATCAGATTGAAGATTTTTTGAATTAGATTCATCAGTTATAGTAAATTTAAGTTCAAAATCACCTTCTTTAACAACGGTAATTGAATCATCATACAATTTATATTTTTCAATTCTACGTTCAATTTGGAAAAATGTTTCATATGCTAATTCTATATCTTTATCTTCAATAACTCCTTCCATAAGAATTAAAGAAATTTCAAGAATGTATTTTAATTCATCAAAATCTTCTTGATTTTTTATATTCAGATTATCATTTAATTCTTCAAAATAGGAATTAATAATTTTAATTAATGATTTTGAAAAATCAAACATTTCAGAGTTATTCTTATGATAATCTGCCAATTCCTCAAACATCTCAATATATTTTAAATTAAATAGATTTAATGCTAATTTACTCAAATTTAACAAAGATCTATTATATATCTTTTCTATTTCATTTTCGAATTGAGGATTAATTAATATAGAATTTTCAAAATTATTTTGAATATTATTATAAAATGTAATCATATTTGATAATTCATTCTCATTTATAAGTTCTGTATTTATTTCCATAAGTTAACCCTCCTTAAATTATTTATTTTATTAAATAATTATAATTCAAAATTTTTATTAAATAAACTAAAAAATCGATTATAATTATATCCCTAATTATAATTCGCAAAGCATATAAATCTTCCTAATTTAATTTCAAAAAAATTCAAAAAACCTTTAAATTAAAATAATGTAATTTATTTTAATACAATACATTTAAAAAGGAATAAATAAAGTAATTATAATCATAATACCAATAATAACTCTTTAATCCTATTAACCACTGGGGAATTTTACCAACTCAGAATTTTATCTGCAACTTCCCATATTCTTGCAGGTGCCTTTGACTTTCCCAAGGTTTTATTGCTAAAATTTTTTTATCATACTTTTTAGCAATATTCATTTCATTGTTAATCCAATTTCTGTTTTCTTCAGACACCTGCATCCATTCAATGATATACAACATATGATGTTGACAGCTACATGGTCTTAGGGAAGTAGTGTAAAAGCAAACAACTCATGCATTTATGGTATCATTGTTTGATAAACATACATTTCCAACTAATTAACAATGAAGCAGATTCGATTTCAATCATAAAATTCACACCATTTTAGATTTCCTCAAATATTTCACAAAAACCTAATCCTGACCTCATCAATAAATCATTAATATCCTAAAGAAGAAAAACATTAACTATATTGGGGATGATTAGTCTTATATTCAGTGAAAGATATTTGGCGATAGATGTTGGAGGAACAGAAATAAAATATATCCTCACCGACAGGAGTGCGGAAATTGGCGAAATCAATTCAGTGAAAACAGATAGGGGTGAGGGGGAACTCTTCAATTCATTGGATGAAATAATCGCTCCCCTCATCAGGGACATCAACGGTATTGCACTTTCATTTCCAGGCAAAATCAATGCAGATGAGGGAATCGCACATACTGCAGGAGCATTCAGATGGATTAGCAATTTGGACGTGAAGACAATTCTTGAAGAAAAATATTCAAAGCCCGTGTGGATTGAAAACGACGGCAAATGTGGGGCGCTTGCGGAATTCTGGAAGGGAAACCTGTCTGATGTGAAAAAGGGCGTGTTCATCAGATTTGGCACAAAATATCCCTATACACAAAGAATGCCAACATGAAATTACTTAAAAACTCTTAACTTCGTAAGATTGTGGCAAAGTAGAAAAATTTAATGCAAATTTTGGATTTTTTAGTTAAATATCTGGAATAAATTCTAATTTGTTAAGAAATTTTTCCTCAAAATCTTTTTTCTTAATAATGCTTGTTTCTATATGGGCAACCTTTTCAAAATGTTTATAGTTATCCTTTAGTTTATTTTCAAAAGAAAAATGATTATTTGGAATATTTGGATTGTCATTTGCAAAAACAAGGATAAATCTCTTATTTAATTTTAACAACCAATCTATAAACTCTTCATGTGTTTTGTTAAAGTCCGGGCGGTTATTTTTATAATGTTGAAAAAGTTTCGGCAATATGAAAAATAATGATTCGGTTGTTTTTAGTTTTAATTTACAGATCCGTTCGTCTTCATAATGGGACTTGATATTGTCTAATGAATTAAGAGTATGAGAAGTTATCGGACAAAAATCTTGCTGATAATAACAATGATTGTTGTTTAATGACTCTTTTATAGATTTTAATTCTTTTTTATAATCAGCAGCGTGCAATGGTACATTTTTGAATTCAAAAAAATATAATGCATTATTTTCATTGCCTATAATAAAATATAGTCCATCGGCGGATGCAGGTAAATTACTTCTTCGGCCATTTGATTTTGTATAGATGTTTTTACAAATATTATCAAAGTTAAACAGCCTGAATCTTGAATCTTCAATTAATGAATCTGAAACATTAACTATGTTATCATATGAGACTTCAGCATTTTCATGGAAATTACTTAAATCTTTGCAATAATTTAAAATTTCTACAAAATCATCATCAGTGAAACTCATGATTACCCACCCAAATCATCTCTCAGTTCTGTTTCAAATCGTATTGAGTTAAGAGTTTCAAAAGGATATCCAAGAGTATTGTAAACTTCAAAAATGTCTTCATCATCCATTAAAATGTAGTCATATTTGTTTTTATCTTTAACTTTTTCTGTTAAATAGAAGTTAGTTTGATTATACATTTTATAATATTTAGAATAAACTTCAATAGCCTCAGCTAAGAATGGGCTGTGAGTATTGATATAAGTGGTGATATTTAAATCTTTAGCCAATAAAACTAAAATTTCGGCTAATTGCACTTGAAATCCAGGATGCAGGTGAACTTCAGGCTCATCCAATATTAAAAAACTGTTTTCAGTCAGTTCACGATTTTTTAATAATAATTGTATAACTCCTAATTGTTTCAATCCAGAAGAGGTGTTTTCCATTGAATAATCTTCACCATCTTTTTCAAGCATGAACCTTTTATTTTCTTCATCATATTTGAAATTGCCTCCAATCATATCATCGATTTTTCTTTTAAAAACATCCAAATCGTTATAGTAATCATCGTCATAAATGCCTTTATTACGTGTATTTTTGAGTTTTCTGTTAAGTTGCTGAATATGATATGGATATCGCTCATCAATAAATTTATTTGATTCCTCAATACTCTGAATTGCTTTTTCATTATCGAATTCAAGAATAGATAATGAATCGACATATACAATATTTTCAAAATTAAGATGCTTATATAAATCTGTATTTACTTTTCCACTTCTGGAATGTTCTTTAATAAGAATTTCATTAACAATTGGTTGTCCCCCAACGACTCCCTTGAAAGTTACGTGAGTATCTTTTTTTAGAGAAAATGCATATTCTGAATCTAAAAGGGAATTGAATATTTTAACGTATTGTGACTCTCTATTTTTATTAATTCTAATTAATTCTTGAACTCTTTTTAATTGTTGGAGATACATTTCTTTTAATGGAGGAGAATTAATTTTTTTAGATAAATCATATAACATATGACAAATATCATCGAACAAGTCATTAGAAGAAGGTTTATTTAATAATTCTTCAATTGGATTTAGATCACTACTGTTTATTGTTTCATCTTCAAAAAAGTTTAAACTTAATAAGTAATACAATCTATTAAGTCTATTTTTGATATCCATATTGGCCAAATATATTCCTTCCTTGGAAAGAGAAGTTAAAAGACAAAATAAAAACTTACTTGAAGTAGATTTGCCAGTGCTATTTTTACCAACAATAACATTGATTTTTTTAATATCCAAATTTGCCTTATTTATTGGTCCTAAATTTTCAATTTCCAATAACATTTCAGCATCCATAATATTTACTCCATTTTTAGTTTCTTATTTAGATATTATGAAACAAGACATATATAAACTTATTTAATATCTTGAAATCAAAAATTTCCAATAATGAAAGCATATTTTTAAAAATACTTCGAAGTGAGGGCAATTTTATGAAGTGAGAGCAATTTTATGAAGTGGAGACAATTTTAAAAGGAATTTAATATAATTTGGATTTTATGAAAATCATATTTTTATCATATGTAAAGAAATTAATCCTATGTTGAATCATCAAAGCAGAATTCTATTTGATTGCCTGGCTAAATTTTAAAGTTCACGTCATGTAATCATTCAAGAGACATTCACAAAAACATAATCTGGATACCATCAATAAATCATTAATATCCTAAAGAAGAAAAACATTAACTGTATTGGGGATGATTAGTCTTATGTGCAGTGAAAGATATTTGGCGATAGATGTTGGAGGAACAGAAATAAAATATGTCCTCACCGACAGGAGTGCTGAAATTGGCGAAATCAATGCAGTGAAAACAGATAGGGGTGAGGGGGAACTCTTCAATTCATTGGATGAAATAATCGCTCCCCTCATCAGGGACATCAACGGTATTGCACTTTCATTTCCAGGCAAAATCAATGCAGATGAGGGAATCGCACATACTGCAGGAGCATTCAGATGGATTAGCAATTTGGACGTGAAGACAATTCTTGAAGAAAAATATTCAAAGCCCGTGTGGATTGAAAACGACGGCAAATGTGGGGCGCTTGCGGAATTCTGGAAGGGAAACCTGTCTGATGTGAAAAACGGCGTGTTCATCGGCCTGGGCACAGAGATAGCTGGCGGAATAATACTTGACGGGAAGCTCTATCGAGGGTCTTTTGGATGTTCTGGGGAGTTTTCAAGCATGCTTGGCCGGCTTAAGAATCCCGACAATGAGGAGCGCTTCGGTAAGATCGGCGGTTATAAAAACCTGATTGGATCTTATGGCAGTACAGGCCATGAGTTCTTTGAAAGGTATCACGGTGGAGATGCAGGTGCCAGAAATGCCTTAAAGGAGTACTCAAGGACAGTTGCGGCCGGAATCGTCAATATCCAGTCCGTACTGGACGTGGAGAAGTTCTGCATCGGCGGCGGGATTTCAGCTGAGGATGTGCTGATTGATGAGATACGCCAAAGCCTTCGGGAATTCGTTACAGTCAAATCGGCTGAAGCGATTAGTGAGCCTGCAATCGAGAAATGCCGTTTTGGAAATGCCTCCGGATGTGTTGGGGCGTTATATAATTTTTTGAGTAGGGAAAAACTTATCTGAATTCTTGCACATTACCATCTGGTTTCAAGAGAATGTTTTCACAGGCAAATCTTTAACAATTTGACAAATACAGAACTCGTACTAAATATGCTTGCTGAAGTTTCAACAACTAAAATATCCAAAAAAGAAAATCCTCGCGGATTTGATGAAAGCAAACCCATTGCTAAACGAGGAGGAAAAGTTGCTGCAGGAGCCCGTGAAATTTTAGAAAAAGAATTGGGCGAATCTGTAATTAGTACAGATAATGCGAAGACCCCCAAATTATTGGATAAATAGTTGTGTAATTTATTAAATTTTGTTCAGCCATACGAAAAAATCGTATGACTGAAATTTTTTTAGTTTTATAATTTTTTTGCCGACAATATATATAATTTTAAATTTTTAATAATCAAAATATATATTAAATAAATTATTTCAAATAATTTGTTTAATAATAATTGGTTTAGATTTAAAATAATTTGTTTAATAAATGTTATGTATTATTTCTTTCAAAACTAAAATCTTACCAACAAGATTGAACTATCTAAACCTCACAGATGCAGAGCAGCTTTTCATAAGGATTTACATTATGTGAATGATTGTTCAAATTACATGGCAAACAAATATTAGGTAAACTCCTAGTCAATATAACAAAATTTGAAAGAGAATTTGCCGCACTAAAAAAGAAAATAAATTTCTAAAAAAAGGATAAAAATATGGGAAATATTTATTTTAATGATTATTTTTTCAAACTAATCTTTTCACGCCTCTCACGTAAACGTTTTGCATCCCTTATAGCAGCATTACGTCCCCTAAGCATTGCTTGACCTTTGTTTAAGCGAGAAGTTCCTTTTGAGTAAGAACCAATATCTTCATCCCTAACAATGAATCTTGAAACCATATAAAACACCTATTTAATAATATTTATTCAGGACATATTTAAAAACAACTAAAAATTAATCATAGAATTGAATTCGACTTTTTGTAACAACACACACATCAATATCTCCTCCAACATTCACCAAGTCAAATGAATATCCCCTTTTGAAGAAACAATTAAAATCAAAAATTTTCAATGTCGTCAACTTAATTTTTGATTTCATGTTTTTTTCCTGATTTTTATG
>NZ_CAMVPN010000037.1 GCF_947169325.1 uncultured Methanobrevibacter sp.
ATCTAAAAAATTATGTGACATGTTACAGTTATATACTCAAAATGGTGGAGTAAGACCGTTCGGTTCCGCTTTAATCATTGGTGGAGTATATGACGGCAAAGCAAAATTGTTCGAAACTGATCCGAGTGGAGCATTAATAGAATATAAAGCAACCGCTATTGGTTCAGGAAGATCTGCTGCTATGGAAATTTTTGAAGAAAAATACAGTGACGATTTGACCTTGGAAGGAGCAATTGAATTGGCCTTAATTGCCATCAATGATGCTACAGACCATGACACAACTTCAAAAAATGTTGAAATTGCAGTTATCAAAAATGACGATGGAAAATATGTAAAGCTCTCTGCAGATGAAGTACAAAAATACATTGACGAAGTACTTGTTGCTGAAGATGAATCTGAAGAAATCGAAGATGATTCCGAAGAAGATTCAGAAGAATAATGTTTAATAATAGTTAGGGGATGTTTCAATGGTTAATGTTGATGAAGCTATTATCGCTAAATATGAATATTGTGGTGAACACTTTGAAATATTGGTTGACCCTGATTTAGCAGCTGATTATCGTAATCCAGATGGTCCTGATGTTGCCATTGAAGATCTTTTAGCTGTTGAAGAAATTTTCAAAGACTCCAAAAAAGGAGATAAGGCTTCCGAAGAAGCCATGAAGAAAATATTTGAAACTACTGATCCTATTGAAGTTTCTAAAATTATACTTGAAAAGGGCACAGTGCAGTTAACTGCAGATCAAAAAAGAAAAATGCAAGAGGATAAACGAAAATTGGTTATCAATAAAATTGCTAGAGAAGCAATCAATCCTCAAAATGGTTTGCCTCATCCTGTTCAAAGAATTGAGAACGCCTGTGATGAAGCAAAGGTAAAATTTGATCCTTTCACTTCAGTTGACCAGCAAGTACAAAATGCCCTAAAAGCCATTAAACCGCTTATCCCTATCAAATTTGAAAAAGCCAAAGTTGCTGTTAGGCTTCCTGGCTCTGCCGCTGGAAGTGCTTATTCTGTTATTCATGGATTTGGTGAAATCATTAATGAGGAATGGCAACAGGACGGTTCATGGATAGGTATTATTGAAATGCCTGGCGGTCTTCAAAATTCTTTTGCCTCTAAAATGGCTGAAATTTCAGGTGGGCAAGCAGAAACTAAAACTATAAAATAATTAAGCTGATGGGATTATTATGATATATGTGGAAAATAAAGATTTAGTTATTCCTGGTCAGATATTAGCTGACGATGAATACTATTCAGGAAGAGGTACCTTTAAAGACAATGGTAAAGTTTGTTCTTCTTTAATGGGACTTGTTTCTTTAAGGAATAAGAAAATTAGAGTTATTCCTCTTAAAAGCAAGTATGTCCCTAAAAAAGGAGATGTTGTAATAGGTAAGATTAACGATGTCAGATTCTCAATGTGGGATGTTGATATTAATTCCCCTTATTCTGGAATTTTACCTGCTTTTGAAGTGTTTGGTCGTGAGAAAAAAGAGCTCAACAAAGTTTTCGATGTTGGGGATGTTCTATTTTTAAGAGTTGTCGATGTTGATGAAATCAAAAAGGCAAAACTCGGTTTAAAAGGAAGAGGAATGGGTAAATTTAAAGGAGGAATAATCGTTGATATTGCTCCAACTAAAGTTCCTAGATTAATAGGTAAAAAAGGTTCTATGATCAACATGATTAAGGATAAAACCAATTGTAAAATTGTTGTTGGTCAAAATGGTCTCGTTTGGGTTAAAGGTGACGAAGACATGGAACAACTTACCAAAAATATTATTCATTTGATTGAGGCTGAAGCTCATACTTCTGGTTTAACAAATAAAATCAAAAACAAATTATACTTGGCTATTGATGGTGAATTACCACCTGAAGAAGTTTCTGAAGAGGAAGAAGAATTTGTTTTAGAAAAACCTAAGCTTCAAAATTTTAAAGAAGAATTAGAACAGGAAGAAAGAGAAGCTGAGGAAAAAGAAGCTGCAGAATCTCCAGAAGCGGAAGATGCTGATGAAGCTGCAGAAGTTGAAGAAACTGAAGAAGATAACGCAGAAAAGGATGAAAAACCTAATATTGCTGAAGTCATTGAAGAATTGAGGAAAAAAAATAAAAACAAAGATAATACTATATCTTTAGGTGATAACTCAAACAATTCTTTAATTTTGAATAATAAATAATGATTAATATTTCTTCGTATTATAAATGAGGTTGATATAAATGTCTGAAATGATAAGAGAAGATGGTAGGAAATTTAACGAATTACGCCCTATCAAAATTGAAGCAGGCGTTCTTGAACGTGCAGACGGTTCTGCTTATTTGGAAGTTGGAGGAAACAAAATTTTAGTAGCGGTTTATGGTCCTAGGGAATCATACATTAGAAGATTGCTAGAACCTAATTCTGGTGTTATCAGATGCAGATATAACATGGCACCATTTTCAGTAGATGACAGGAAAAGACCAGGACCTGATAGAAGATCTTCTGAAATTTCCAAAATCACCGCCGATGCATTAAGGCCAGCATTGATGTTGGAAAATTATCCTCGCTCAATGATTGATATTTTTATAGAAGTAATCGAAGCTGAAGGAGGAACCCGTTGTGCAGGAATCACAGCAGCTTCCGTTGCTTTAGTTGACGCCGGAGTGCCTATGAAAGATATTGTTGTAGGTTGTGCTGCTGGTAAAGTTAATGATGAAATTGTACTTGATTTATCAGAATATGAAGATAAAGAAGGTCAAGCTGATGTTCCAATAGCTATGATGCCAAGAACTGGTGAAATCACATTATTACAAAGTGATGGTGATTTGACTGAAGAAGAATTTGCAAAAGCAATTGATTTAGCTATGGAAGGATGTTTACAAGTAAGTGAACTTCAAAAAGAAGCTTTAATGAAAAGGTATTCTACAGAATAGTGGGTGGATAATATGGATATAGTACCGGAAATTACAAAACAAAGTATTACTAACCTTGTCAAAAACGATAAAAGAGAAGATGGCAGGGAATTAACTGAATATAGGGATATTTCTATTGAAACAAATGTTATTTCTAAAGCTGAAGGTTCTGCTCGTGTTAAAATTGGTGGAACTCAAGTTATTGTAGGTATTAAACCACAACTTGGAAGCCCATTCCCAGACACTCCAGATTTAGGAGTTTTAATGACAAACTGTGAAATGTTGCCTATGGCTGATCCTACCTTTGAACCAGGACCACCTAGTGAAGATTCAATTGAACTTGCACGTGTAGTGGACAGGGGTATCCGTGAAAGTGAATTGGTGGAATTGGACAAATTATGTGTTGAAGAAGGAAAACATGTTTGGATGTTATTCATCGATTTACACATTATAGACAACTGCGGTAACCTTTTCGATGCATGTGAATTGGCTGTAATGGCTGCACTTAAAACCACTAAATTACCTGTTGCAAGTATTGTTGATGAAGAAGTAGTCCTCAGTGAAGATGAAACCTTTGATTTACCAATCAATAATGAATTGGCTTTATGTACATTTGTTAAAATTGGTGATAAGATGGTAATTGACCCAACATTAAGTGAAGAAAGAGTGGCTAGTGCTCGTTTAAATGTTGGTGTTACTAAAGATGGTCATATCTGTTCCATGCAAAAAGGTGGAAAAGAACCATTGACTAAAGATGAAATTCTTTACTGTGTAAATACTGCAGTAGGAAAAGTAAAAGAGTTAATAGAATATCTTTAAATGTCTGAAGGACGATTAAGATTTCTAAATTCTTTTTTTTCTATTTTTTTATTATCTATCAAAACAAATTTCGTATCTATTTTTTCTATCAGTCCCTTGATGTGCAAAACATCATTTTCAATTAAGTCTTCAATGATTGGGACAATATTCTTATTGTAAATCGAGTGAAGTGGCTCTGATGTTTTAATTTTGTTTTCTCTGTCGTGATAAGGGACAATTGCCTGATAATCCTCAGTAATTTCTGAAAAAATAGTGGTGATGTAGTTTTTTGTCACATATGGGCTGTCGCAAGGCAGTATGAGTGCATAACTGCTTTTTATTTGCCCAAGTCCGGTCATAATTCCCGGCAGTGGTCCTTTATTTTTAATTTTGTCTTCAGTAAATTTGATGGTATAGGTGTAATCTTTTGAATCAATAAATTCACTATATTTGGCAATCCTTGTTTGGTCATTTAAAACAATTACTGCTTCATCTATTTCGTGGTTTAAAGTAGAAAGTATGTGTTTAATCATTGGTTTGTCCTGAATAATCATGGACCCTTTGTCACGACCCATTCTTCTACTTTGACCTCCACATAAAATAATGCAGGATTTAATATTTTCACTACTTTTGATTTCATTACTCATATTAAATCTCCTAAAATGTTATTCCACATAGACGCTTGCATCTTTATCAAACGGATTTGTACGTATCATCAATGCAATCATGTATGGATAATGTTTATCCAAGTATTTCAGGTAATAAACCCATTCGTATACCAATTTGGAGTACACTCTTTGCATGTCTCCGTTAAGGTGTCCGAAGTCAGTGTCATTGACTAAAGCCAAATCGGTTCTGTGTTCCAATTCTTCATCAAGGTGAAGAATTGCATTTATCAATCCGGTGAATTCTTCTTTTTCAAGCAGATTTGGATTATTTATCAAGTTGATGATAAATTCCCTTTTGCCTGCAAGCAATGTTCTCAAATCCTCAAGGAATTCTTCTCTTTCTTCCGGAGCAATGTCTGCTCTGAAATCAACTGTCGAATCTTTAAGTTCCTCCAGTTTATTTTCATAATCATTCTGATTCCAGTTTTTGATTTCTTTTAGATTTTCAGTATTTGTTTTATACTTGTTGACGCTGCTTAATTGACTGATTAAGTCGTTTCCAACTTCTGAAAAGAAAGTGCTCATAAGCATGTCTAGTTTTTCAAGCATTGCTTCTTTTTCTTTTTTCTCAATTATCTCATCAAGTAAAAATGCTACAACAAGAATATCAACAGGAATGAAACCTAAATGTGTCCAGATATAGGATATGATATGTTCTGCATCACCTAAAATGAGATAATTGGAACCGTAAATGATAATTATTAAAATTACCATTAAAATGGAAAATTTCATTTTCCAACTTAAACGTTCACTCATTTTTTTAATCTCCAGTTTTTATCTTTTTTTGGCAGTCATGATTGCTATTGGGTTTTCACTAATCATCAGGATTCCACGATCAAGGACACGTCCGTTGGACACATTCACTTCCATGATTTTTGGATTATATCCTAATTGCTTAAGCTTATTAATCGCTTCGACTTTTGTGTCAACCAATATTGCAGTAATAATGATTCTGCCTTTTGAATTTAGTTTTTCATGAACAATGTCCAGGATATTTTCGAGCTGTCTGCCACTGCCCCCTACAATGGCAATGTCAATGTCGTCAATATCATTTAAGGCATTTGCTCCATCATCATTAATTAATGTGACGTTGTCGCCAAGTCCGAACTTCTCAAGATTTCTGGAAGTTATTTCAATGGCTTCGGGATTTGTGTCGATTGAAATTACTTCACGAGCCCTTTGGGCAAATTCACAGGTAATTCCTCCGGTTCCGCATCCGCAATCCACAACCTTGTCTGTGTCTGTTACCTCTGATTTGTATAATATGATTGCCCTGATGGCTTCTTTTGTTGGTCCTGGTACGTCACAGGATTTAATAAAATCCTTGTCTTCTAACATTTATTCCCACCTTTTAAATAAATTATTTTCAATTTTCAATGAGTCTAAAATCTTCCCTACAATGAAATTGATCTGGTCATCAACAGTATCATGTGTTGAATAAAATCCTGGCATTGCCGGTAGGATTATGGCTCCTTCTTGTGATAATGTTAGCATATTCTGTAAATGGATGCTTCTAAGTGGAGTTTCGCGAGGAACAATAACTGTTGGCCTTCTTTCTTTGAGGCTGACATCAGCAACTCTTGTTATTGTATTTGCTCCGTATCCATTGGCTATTGATGATAATGTCTTCATGGAGCATGGCACAATGGCCAGTGCATCCGCTTTAAATGAACCGCTGTTGATTGAAGCGGTCAGGTCATTGAAATCGTAGAATGCATCTGCCAGATTCATTACCTCTTCAACTGTATAATCTGTTTCTGATTCAATCACGGTTTTTCCAGCATCGCTTATGACCAAACTGTTTTCAATATTCATTTCTTTCAATACTTCGAGCAATCTTATTCCATATATTACTCCGCTTGCACCGGTTATTGCAACTACTATCATTTAAATCTCCTAGAATAGTTTAATTTGGTCATAATGGATTCCATGGAATTTTTCTCTATCGATTTCAGGTAAATCAAGATAGTTTTCCAGTTTGAATTTTTCAAATTTTGATTTTTCACTTTCATCAACATAAACGCTGATGTCTGGAATATTGAATCTTGCTTTGCTTAATGCACCGATGATGTTTGAAATTTCTGTCAAAGGATATAATTTTTCATCAACGTTTACTTGGGTTTTCATTTCATCGAAACGAGGATATTCCGCAATATTTATAAATACATAATTTTTATCGATGTCGTAATCTTCAGCAATTTCCTCTTCAGCCTTTCTCAATTCGCTTTGTTCAATCTTATACATTTTTTCAGGATATTTGAAATTATCGAGTCTGATGGTTTTAACTCTTTTCATGATGTTCCTGTTGTCTAATCTGGACATCATGTCATTCACGAATTTATCTTCGCAGTGTCTGAATACTCCGATAATTTCAGCATCATCATATTTGTAGATGTCATTCTCATTGATTATGCCATCATCTATCACTTTTTTCAAAGCTCTTCTAAACATTGAATTAACGATTCGGGTGGTGTGGTGCTGATAAACGCTCGGATACATGAAATACCTTGATACTAAAGCTCCTTCAGCAGCTTGAACTCCTTTAATGTCCAATATCAATCCATCTTCAAGTTTTAAATTGGAGATTATTCTCTGATAATCAATCACACCATATGCAACACCGGTATTGTGTGAATCTCTTAAAAGATAATCCATCCTGTCCACATCAAGTTCTCCTGAGACGATTGGTCCTAGATGACCTTTTCCATTGACAATATCTACAATTTCATTGACATCAAATTTTTCTTCAAGTAAATCTTTCATTGATGTTTTTGTAACGACATATTTTGTCAACTCTTCATGGGGCACTGATAAAACCCCTTCGGATACATGTGAAAACGGACCGTGTCCAATATCATGCAATAGTGCTGAAGCTCTTATTAATTCTATTTCATCCTCAGACAATCCCAGTTCTGTTGACAGTTTTGATCCCAGATTCATGGTTCCGACGGAATGCTCAAATCTTGTGTGTGTAGCTCCGGGATAAATTAGGCTGATTAAACCCAGCTGCTTGATTCTTCTCAAACGTTGGAATTGTGGCATGTCCATAATTCTTTCTTCGAATTTGTTTAAGCTGATATCTCCATAGACACTGTCCCTTATGAATTTTTTCTTTTCGGCCATTTTTATCAGATCTCCCAATCTTCAAATAGTGTTTCATTCCAAGTATCGTTTGTGTCATAAGTACCGTTTGTGGTATTTGTTGAATTTTCAGTATTATTTGTTTCAACTTCAGGAATTATTGTTGGAACTTCATCGATATAGGCAGGTTCGAATGAATCGTTTTCAATTGAACTCAGCTTATATGAATCGTCATCTTCCGTTATTGTCAAACTTGCAAAAGCACTGCTAATTGTAAATGCGATTACTGCAATTATTAGAAATACAATCAGATTTGCTTTTATTGAGTCTTTCATAATAACACTAATTTTCATTTAATTTAAAAATTTAAACTATACTATTATTATTTATTTAAATAGCTATTATTTAATAGTTATTAAATGAATATTCATTCAAATTCTTTTTCACTTTTCATGTTTGATTAATGATTTGTCATTTTCATCCATAATCGGTTAAAATCAGTTGTAAGATTATTCATATGAAAAAATCCAAAATGGCAGTAAATTTATATCTGGTGGTATGATTACCATATCTGTTCAATATTTGATGGCGACGCCGTTAATGTCGGATATGTCAACCCAAGTGCTGATGCCTTTAAGTTCATATAATTCGCCGTTAATGATTTCATATGAAATCTCTTTATTGTCACTGACCAAATGGATTGAGTTGCCATCTACTTCGTCAACCCTTTTAATGATGCCTCCATATTCATCGGATTCGGCAACGACAATGTCTCCGACATTAACATCATGTGTTTTGTTAATTAGCACTGCTTGTCCGTCCTGCAGGGTTGGAACCATTGAGGTTCCGTCAACATAAACGATGACTGGAATCTGATTTTTTCCAAAACTTGAATCGATGCTGATTTCGACATCCTCCAGCCCATATTTGCTGCAAATATTCGATATTCCTTCTTTAAGAGTTTCAACATCTGCTGTCGGGTCGTCCATTACATCCAATGCATAATCGCAGATTTCCTGATTTAAATTATGGGTATCGACATTTGAAAGGGTGTTGGTGTTGACGCTAATGTTTTCACCGTCAATGTAGACATTAACATAATCATTTCCCAAGAAGTTTAAAGCCAGAAAACCCAATAAAAAAAGTACAATTAAAGCTAAAATAATTTTTTTAGCCATATTATCACTCGTCTAGTATGTTTAAATCCATGTTGAGCAATGCTTTCATGGTTTCAATGTCAATTTGGCCCGGCGCTGTCACGTCAGTTCCTGCAGCAAAAGTAATTGGTGAGTCAAATTTTGATGCCATGACTCTGGTATAGCTTCCCAAATCTCCCATTGAAATGGCTATTGTGTCTTTGCAGTGTGAAAGGACAGCGAGGATTGTTAATGTGTCTTCCAAATCCTGCGGCATGAATGCAACCTTTGCAATGTCTCCAAGTTCCTGCTCTTTTTCGACAATGTATGTTATTTCACTTAATTTTGGAGTCTTTTCAAAGTCATGATAGGAAACAATGGTTGTCACTCCGGTATCATGGATTTTATTGATGTATTCGTCATTGCTTTGAAGTTCGATGTCAACATAGTCGGCAACATCACAGCATTCATATAGTATGTTGAATCTTTCCTCTTCTGTTCCCTTAAAAGATCCTCCTTCTGTGTTGATTCGGTTAGTGGCTATTGTTGGAAAGTCTATTTCTTTGATTGTATTTTTGATTTCGCTGATATCCGGATTTGAAAGTGCGTCTATTCTAAACTCCAGCACATCTGCTCCCTTATCGATACAATCTCGAGCCACTTCAATGACATCTTCACAATTCTTTTGAAAAATTGGAATTGCAATTTTTGTTTGAGAATACATTACTATTATATTTATCAATTAGTTATTATTAAAGTTACTTCAAACTCTTAATATTTAAATAAATTGAAAAACAAAATTATATATCAATAAAATTTTTATATTTTATTTATTTATCAAATCAATTATTCAAGGTGTTAATTTGAAAATTACTGCTATTGGTGCGGATATATCAAAAAATGATGTGTCCTGCAGCGCAAAGCTAGTAGAAACTATTGAAAAAAATCTTCATACAGTCAAAGAAGCAGGCGCAAGGGATGTTGCTTTGACAAATGTCACTGGTGATGACGTTGTCGTAAGCGCATTTGTTGAGGATGATTTGCTTGAAGTTGTAAATGAAGGCATAATCAATGTTTTAAAAATGAGCGCTGAAAATCTAGGGGATTTGTCTGGAATTTCAAAGACTCCTGATGGTGCAGGCGAAGGCGTTTCTTATGCCGAAGCCAGTATCAGGCCGGATAGATTTCCTGATGCAATTGTTTTAGGCTTTGATACATATGGGGGAGAACCGTTTGTAGCGGACGTTGCCAACTCAGCAATCGATGCCTCAAAAGGAATGAAAAATGTAACTGATGTGTCAGATTATATTGAGCCTAAAATAAGAGAAATTCCTGGCGTTGGATATGTTTCACCTGAAACCGATGATCCTGTTGTTGTGGCCACTATAGAAAATATCGAATCTGTTGGAGTGGTTGCAGGGGCAATGATTGGTGCTGCGCTTGGAAACAAAAATGTTTACTTGGTTAAACGAGGAACAACCTGCAATGTATTGCCAGGTAGCGTTATATTTTCCGCTACTGCATTCATGAACGGCAATGTCATTGATTTGGCAGTTCCATTTGAAAATAAAACTAGAATTTTAAGATAGGAGTTATATTATGATTTTATTAAATGAAGATACAAAATGTTTGGTTCAAGGGATTACAGGTAAACAAGGTTCCTTTCACACTGAACAAATGTTAAAATACAATACAAATATTGTTGCAGGTCTTACTCCTGGTAAAGGAGGCCAAAAATTCATGGATCAAGTTCCAATCTTTAACTCAATCGAAGAGGCAACAGAAGAAGTTGACATTAACTCTTCAATTATTTTTGTACCTGCAAGATTTGCAAAGGATGCTGCATTCGAAGCAATCAGACACTTGGATTTGGTTGTAATTATTTCAGAGCATATTCCTGTTCATGACAGTATGAAAATCATGGCATATGCAAAAGAAATGGGAACAACAATCATCGGTCCGAATACTCCGGGGATTATCTCTCCTGGTGTAGGTAAAATGGGTATCATGCCTACCCACATCTTTTCAGAAGGTAATGTGGGTGTAATTTCAAGAAGCGGTACATTAACATACGAGATTGCAAGTGAGCTAACCAATGCAGGAATAGGTCAGAGTACTGCTGTAGGAATCGGTGGGGACCCTGTTACTGGAAATAATTATGTGGATATCTTAAAAAGATTCGACAAGGATGATGATACTGATGCAGTTGTTTTGATTGGTGAAATCGGCGGAACTGCAGAAGAAAGAGCTGGAAAATACATTGCTGAAGAATTTTCAAAACCTGTCGTATCATACATTGCAGGAAGAACAGCACCTCCGGGCAAAAGAATGGGGCATGCTGGAGCTATCATTCAAGGTTCTTCAGGTACTGTTGAAAGTAAAACCAAAGCATTAAATGAAGCAGGTGTTGAAGTAGCAATCAAGCCATCTGAAATTGTAGATTTACTTAAAAAGGTTATGTAATGACAAATCAGGAAATTATTGATAAATTATTGAATGGCGAAATGAAACTTTATCAGGTTGACAGTGAGGTTTCAGCCAAAGAGGCAACTGACATTAGAAGAGAGTTTTTGGAGCAGAAATACTCAATTGATTTATCCAATATATCAAATTATACTTTAGACATGGAAAGGGCATCTGCAAGAAACATTGAAAACTCCATAGGTGTTTTACAGCTTCCTATGGGTATTGCAGGTCCATTAAAAATCAATGGGGAATTTTGCACAAGAGAAGTTTTTGTTCCGCTTGCAACTTCTGAAGGAGCATTAGTGGCATCAATCAACAGAGGCGCATCCACAATCACTGCTTCAGGAGGCGCCAATGCAAGAGTAGTCTCAGATATCATGACACGTGCACCTGCAATCAAATGCAGTGGAGCCAGTGAAGCTTTAAAGATTAAACAATGGTTTATTGATAATTTCGATGAGTTAAAAGAAATTGCCGAAAGCACAACTTCACACGGTAAACTACTTAAAATTGATCCTATCTTAATTGTTGGAAGCTATGTCTATCCAAGATTTGTCTTTTCAACCGGAGACAGCATGGGAATGAATATGGTAACAATAGCTTCTGAAAAAATCCTGGAAAAATTGGCACAGGATACCACTGCAAATCACCTTGCATTAAGCGGTAATGTCTGTGTCGATAAAAAGCCGGCGGCAATAAATATTGTTGAAGGCCGTGGAAAAACCGTTATAGCAGACATATTAATACCAAAAGACATTGTTGCAAAAAAACTTAAAACTACAACCGAAGCAATCGTCGAAGTCAACATGGCTAAAAACTTGATTGGTTCAGCAGCCAGTGGAAGCATGGCATTCAATGCCCATTATGCAAATATGGTGGCTGCAATATTTTTGGCAACCGGTCAGGATGCCGCTCACGTTGTTGAAGGTTCTCTAGGAATCACTACTGCAGAAAATAGGGATGGAGATTTGTATTTTTCAGTAAACTTGCCAGACTTGCCTGTAGCTACCGTTGGTGGTGGAACCAGTCTTGAAGTTGCTCACGAAGGATTGGAAATTTTAGGCGTTGCAGGTTCAGGTCATGCAAAAGAATTTGCAGAAATAGTTGCATGTACAGTATTGGCAGGAGAATTGTCTCTTGTTGGTGCAATTGCAGCGGGACACCTTGCAAGAGCTCATCAGCAACATGGTAGAGGATAATATGGATGAATTTCTCGATGAATTGTATCCAGAATTAACTCTAGAAACTGATGATATAATAATGACTATTGCTGTTAAAAAGGACTACTCTGAAATCGAGGATTTTGATAAAAGAAAAGAAGAGTTCATCAAAGATTTGAATGAATTTATTCAAGAGTTCAGTGAAACTCCGGAATCTGATGATTTCATGAGGTATTACGAGGATTAGTATTTGGAATCTATTTTTTCAAATACTTTCTTAACATTTACTTTTGTTTCAAAACACCCTGTTTTTTCAAGTAAAACTCCTTGCGGATAAAAATCTGACAATAACATCATCATTTGATTCAAATCCTCATGGCATGCAACACCGATAACTGCCTGAAACTTGTTTTCCATAACTATTTTTTTAACAAAGCTTGATCCAGGGACAATATATAATTTATAACCTAATGGTTCTGATTTTTTCTTGATGGCTCCAATTGAGCATAATCCGCATTCTGTACAGTTAAGCCCCTCTTTTTGAAGTGTTGCAGGACAGTCTCTGTGTCTTAAGCAGTGCGGTAGGAATATCAATGTTTTTTCGGCAGGTATTTGTCTGAATTTTTCCTTGTTGACATCGTCCCTGACCTTGATTGCGATATCGTCAATCAGATGGTCATCCAATTTCAATATGTGGGCTATTGTCTTGAAAGGAGAATATAGAAGGTCAACCACAAACAATATGAATCGGGGGAATTTGATTTTGTTTTTTCTAGCTATCAATAGTCCTAAAATCAGAACTGCAATGAAGAGTATTACAATTAAGATTGCCAGAAATACTACTAATTGGCCTAAAAACATGTAAAATGAATCGATAAATAACATTATTCAACCTAAAATTCTTCAATGGTATAGTCAGTAAATTCTCTGTTCAGTTTCACACCTGTTGGAGTTTTGATTATTTCAAGTCCTGACAGGCTGTCGCATGAACATAAGACATTCTGTTCGGGGTGTGTTCCGGGTGTAATATTGCAGTTCAGGTTCACTCCATCTCCAATTGATATGACTGTTTCAAGTCTTTTTGTAGATGGGTGGTCTTTATTAAGAATTACTAATGGGGATGATTCTTCACGGCTTAGATATGCCTGTGCTCTTATTGCTCTTTTATCCTTTTTAAAGTTTGATACTGCAATGATGTCGTCTGATTCTAAAAATTGGACTATCTCATCATTGTCCTGTGTTGCAATGAAAAGCATCTTGTTTTCATATGCTACCTTAACGACACCCACCATTCCGGTTTCGCCTTCAAGAAACAGTATCTCATCATTTTTAAAATCAATGTTCATGTAATCACAAAAAAAATAAAAAAAGAGTAAATGAATTTACTCTGCAAGTTCAACGTTATCGCTTTGACAAGATGGGCAAACTACCTTTTTTCCAAGACCTTTAAAGGTATTTCCACAGTCTTTGCAACGATATTTTTTGGTTTTCAATTTTGCTAAGTCTATATCGGCCATTGGCCCTCCACTAGAACACATTTTAAATCACCTATTTAATATTATATATTATAGTATTATTTAATTGTTTATTTCATCGGCCATTTCTTTAATTTTTGCACCTGTCTTTTCATCATTTGTCAGGTTGAATAGGAGTTCATAGAAGTATAGTGCTTGAGTATATAATTTGTTGTTCTCATATTCGTTAGCAAATTCGTTCAATGTCTCTAAAATGAATGGGTTGACTCCAAGCTGTATATTCTTATCTTTAATTATTGCAATTGCTTCTTCGAGGTTCATGTCGGTGCTTTGGCCTTTTGATTCAATGTAGTGCAGTTCGCTATGTGCCATAATGCTCATTTCAAATGTCATGCTGTATTTTAGAAGTGCAACGGCAACCTCAAAGTTGTTCTCTTCAATGTAATAGTATGCCAGGTTTCTGTAGCATCTAGCTATGTCCTGAGGATAGTAGGAATAGGTTAGCGCTTCGGTTGTGTACATTACAAATTTGTTGAAGGTGGGAGTGTGCTTTTTATAGATTTCGCTTAACTCCAGTATGATTCTTGCTGAAACAGGATTGATCTTATTTGCCTTTTTCAGGTTTTCCTCGGCTTCTTCAAGTTGGTTGTCCTCAAGGAGCAGAAATCCGTAAATGTAATATAAGTCAAGCACAGGTTTGTTGTCAGGAATGAGCCTGACCTCTTTTTTAGCTCCGATGTATTTCCTGAAAAGCAGTTCTTCTAATGGGTTTGTGAAGCTGTGGTATTCGCTGACTTTATCGTCTTCAAACATCCCTGGAAAGCTTTCCATAAACTCATCAAGAATATCTAACGCTTTTTTATATTCTCCAAGTTCAAGATATTCGGAAATTTCATCCAGAATGTCCATTATTGGGTTTTCCTTATCCGAAATCTCTATGAATTCCTCTTTTTCCTCATCGCTGAGACAGTCCCACATCATCCTTGAAACTTCACGGATTATTTCCTTGTTGTAGGGATGGTCCTTATATTTCTCAATCTGTGATGAGAGGTATTTCCTGTTCAAATCCCTGTTTTCTCCCAAATTTGCTTTGATTTCTTTAATTATCTCTTCGTACATTAACACACCAAAAGTTAGTTTAATGGGTAATGTTTTTATATTACCTCTTACCTATTTAAATATGTATAAAAACTTAGTTTTATATTTTATTTAAAAAATTTTAAGGTGATTATTAAATGGCAAATCAACCAATATTTATCCTTCCTGAAGGAACCGAAAGATATTCAAAAAGAGATGCTTTAAGAATGAATATCACTGCCGCTAAAGTATTGGCGGGCATTGTAAGAACTACTTTAGGTCCTAAAGGTATGGACAAAATGTTAGTCAACTCCCTTGGTGATGTGACTGTCACCAATGATGGTGCAACTATCATGAGAGAAATGGAAATTAACCAGCCTGCAGCTAGAATGCTTGTAGAAACCGCTAAAAAACAAGAAGATATTGTCGGAGACGGAACCACTTCCGTTGTTGTTATAGCAGGAGAACTTTTAAGCAAGGCTGAAGAGTTATTGGATGACGGAATTGCAACTTCAGTTGTTGTTAAAGGATTCAGAAATGCTACAGCAAAAGCTGTTGAAATCTTAAATGAAATCGCTATCGATGCAGATGACAAGGACACTCTTAAAAAAGTGGCTGTTACCGCAATGAGTGGTAAAGGTTCAGACTATGCAAAAGACCATTTGGCAGATTTAGTTGTCGAAGCTGCTTTAAGAATCGAAGAGGACGGAAAATCTGATATCGACAACATTAACATCCAAAGGGTTTCAGGCGATTCTGTTGAAGATTCATTTTTAGCAGAAGGTATCGTTATTGATAAGGCTCCTGTGTCTAAAAACATGCCGAAAAAAGTTGAAAATGCAAAAATTGCAATCATGAAATATCCTATTGAATTGAAAGACATCAACACCGATGCTAAAATTGACATCACAAGCCCTGATCAGTTTGAACTTTTCCTAAACCAGGAAGAGGAAATGATTAAAGGTTTAGTGCAAAAAATAGTTGATTCAGGTGCTAATGTATTGTTCTGTCAAAAAGGTATTGATGACATGGCAGAGCACTACTTGAGAAAGGCTGGAATCATGGCTTTCAAAAGAGTCAAAAAATCTGATATGGAAAGAATTGAAAAGGCTACTGGTGCTAAACTCGTAACTGACATTGAAGATTTATCTGAAGAAAAATTAGGTACTGCAGGTAAAGTATATCTTGACAAACTATTTGATCATGAATTGACTTTCATTGAAGAATGCGAAAATCCGAAAGCATCCTCCATTGTTTTAAGGGGAAGTACCCGTTATGTTACCGAACAAATTGCAAGAGCACTTGACGATGCTTTAGGAGTAGTTGCAGCTACCATCGAAGAAGGTAAAGTTCTTATCGGTGGTGGAGCTTGTGAAATCGATTTGGTAAAACAATTAAGAGATTATGGTGAATCTGTAAGTGGAAGAGAACAATTAGCTATTTTAAAATATGCTGAAGCTTTGGAAATCATTCCTAAAACCTTGATTGAAAATGCAGGTTTGGACACCATCAACTTAATTGCAGATTTAAAAGCAGCTCACGAAGATTCCAAATTCATTGGTATAAACGTATTCTCAGGTGAGGTAGTTGATATGAAAGAGGATGGAGTCATTGAACCTCTAAGAGTTAAAATCCAAGCACTCCAATCAGCTGGCGAAGCCTGTGAAATGATCTTACGTATCGATGACATGATTGCTGCAAGAAATGCATTGAATTCAACCGGACCTGATGAGTCTGGTAACGATGCAAGCGGTATGCCACCAATGCCTGGTGCAGGCGGAATGGGTGGAATGCCTCCAATGATGTAAATTTTTACATCTTTTTTTCTTTTTTTATTTTTATTGCTTATTTTTGATTAAACTCAATTAAACTTATTGATTTTCATTCTAACAAAAACATAATCAATGTTTTTCATTATTATAGTCTTAAACTATATGTTATTTTATGGGATAAGCACTACAATTACTGTTTTAAGTTTCATATTGTTAAGTCACTTTAAAAATTATTTCATATGGTTTTATCCTTTTAAAGATATTTTTAAGTATAATTGCACTTAATTTCTTATTTTCATTAAGTTTTAAACTTATTTTTAAAAATTAAAAGAGTATAATGCTTTTTTCTAAATAAAAAGGTTTATATAACATATTTGTAATAAATATTGTTGAAGTGAGATTGTAATCTCACGGTTGTTTAAAAAAATTGTTATGGAGGTAAATTATTTTGAACAAACAATTATTGCTCACTGTTTTTTTAGCGCTTATTATTGTAGTTTCAGTTGGCGCTATCTCAGCAAGTGAAGTAAATGTTACAGATTCCTATACTACTGGCTTAGTAGATGACACATCAGATGTATCAGTCCCATTAGAGAAAACTGCTGATTCATCAGAAAGTTCTGTATATAGTTATTCAAGTGTTGATAATGCATCTAAAGTTTCTCTATCAAGTGAAGAAGTTTTAGAATCTGAAAATTCAAATACTTTATCAACTAACATAGCAAGTGATTCTTCAAATGATAGTGATAATGGGGTTACTAGTTTAGCCGTGTCCTCTTCAGAAATTGAAGTATATGGGGCAGCTAGTAATGTTTCTTCTACTGTACAGCTTTCAGACACTATCATTGCAAAAGACATTACTAAATACTATAAAGGAAGCACCCAATACACTGCGACATTTAAGGATTTATCAGGAAACGTTTTAAAGAATACAAATGTCAAAATAACTATAAATGGTGTTACATATACTAAAAAAACTAACGCTAATGGGGTTGCTTCACTAGCAGTTAATCTTAAACCCGGCACTTATACTGTTGTTGCTGTTAATCCAAAAACCAATTATAAATTAACAACTAAATTCAAAGTATTGACAACAATCAAGGCCAATGACGTTACTAAGGTTTATACTGACAGCAAGAAATTCACTGCAACATTTCTGACAAGCAGTGGAAAGGCTTTAGCTAACAAGAATATCAAATTTAAGATTAATGGTAAGACTTATACTGCAAAGACAAATAGTAAAGGTGTAGCAAGCCTGTCAATGACAACCCTCAATAAGGGAACTTATAAGATTATTTCTTACAATACTGACGGCTTGACCAAAACCAACACTGTTAAAGTGGTTTCATCTACAACTTCATCTTTAACAACAAGTTCATACACTTTCCTTAAAAGTGAAAGTAAGACAATTAAGGTCACTTTACTAAATGGTTTGGGCTATGCACCGGGTGCAGGAAAAATTATTAAATTCACAATCAACGGTAAAACTTATACTGCAAATACAAATAGCAAAGGTGTCGCTTCACTTAAATTGCCTAACCTGGCAAATGGGGCATACACTGTAAAATACGCATTTGATGGAAATAACTTCTATAAGAAATCAAGCGCATCAAATAAAGTTTATATCATTCCATCTAAAACTCCAACTTTCACAGTAAAAAGTGCAACAACATTTGGAAAAGGTGCCGGATCTTCATTTAAAGTTGCTTTAACTTCCGGCAATGTTGCTTTAGTTGGAAAAACTGTTACTTTAACTGTTAGTGGTAGTAATTATACAAAAACCACTGATAGTAATGGTATTGTATCATTAACAATCAATTTAAAAGCAGGTCAATACACTATCGATTATGCTTTTAAAGGCGATTCAAAAGTCAATGCGAAAACCGGATCTACTGCAATCACTGTTAAAGACAGGACTGCCACCTCTTTAACTTGGAAAACTTCCGGAACTTTGTATCAGGGAACACAAACCTTCAAAGTCCTATTGCAGGATTCAAGCAAAAAGGCATTGTCTGGAAAAACTGTAAAATTAACCGTAAATTCTAAAACCTATTCTGCTACAACCTCTTCAGATGGTTATGCCACTTTCAGCGTAAATCTGCCTGCAGGAACTTATACTACATCTTATAATTTCGAAGCCACTGGAGACAATTCCTATGCTCCAAGCAGCGGAAGCGCAAAAGTGACTGTCAATAAGAAAACCACTTTAAACGGATATGGTTATTGGGTTTTCGGTGGAGACATGAAAAAAGTTGATTTAAGCAGTTTAGCTTCTAAAGGAACTTCTGACATTTTCCTAAATTACTATGCATTCACTGCACACGGCCAATCTGCGGTTGAATCCTGGATTGCAACTGCAAACAGCTATGGAATCAGAGTTCATATTTGGATGCAAACATTCTATGATGGTAGTTGGATTAATCCTGTTAAAAACGGATCTCCTAACACTGCATATTTCAATCAGGTAATTTCTGAAGCTAAAAAATATGCGGGAGTTAAGGGAGTCGCAGGTATTCACTTTGATTATATGAGATATCCTGGTACTGCTGAAAATACCAAAGGAGGTACTGCAGCTATCAGCCAGTTTGCTAAACAGGCAGCCGAAGCACTTCATGCATTGGATTCAAGTCTTATTGTTTCCTGTGCGGTAATGCCTGAAACTACAAGTAATATAAAGTATTATGGTCAGGATTTATCTGCAATCAGTTCCTACATGGATGTAGTCGTTCCAATGATATATAAAGGAAATTACAAACAGACCACCTCCTGGATTTCTTCAGTAACCAAATGGTTTGTGGACAATTCCAAAGGCGCTGAAATTTGGGCAGGTTTACAAGGATACGGATCTGACAGTAATGTTGTTAAATTGACTTCAACTGAAATTACCAAAGACGCTCAGGCGGCAGTAACTGCCAAAGCAAGCGGTGTAATGGTATTCAGATGGGGAGTAACAAATCTTGTCAATTACAATTCATTGACAGGTAAAACAACTGCAAGCACTATATCTTCATCTTCAACTGGAGATACTGTAACTCTTGCAAATGTTTTAGCTGCTGCTAATACTTTGAAAAGTACAATCTCCTCTTCTGGAGTTGTGCCTGCTAAAGTAACTGTTGGTGGTGTAAGTTATTCAACTCCTCAGTTCCTGTATATGATGTCTCAGGCTATTGTCAATATTAATGCAGGAAAAACATCTGCAATTTCAGTTGTATCTGCTTTAGCACCTTCTGCTTCTGCCGGTGACTCTGAAGGTCAATTGGCTGAAGCTGATTATATTGATGTTGCAAAAAGGGTGGCCAGTTTTATTTCATCCAATAAACAGGCTCCTAACTATGCAAGTTCAACATTGGGTCAAATTAAATATGAAAACTTGGTTGATGCATTTTCAAGGGTTTTAGCTTACTATAAAACTAATTCACAGTTGCCGAATTATGTTACAATCAGTGCAATCAAAAAATCTAGTTCAAGTTCAAGTTCAACCACTACAAGTACTGCAACATCCAAAACAATTTCAATTAAGAATATTTTGACTGGTGCATCTAATTTGAAAACCTACATTTCAAATAATGGTCAGCTGCCGAATACTGTTACTGCAGGTGGAATCACATTCACCACTCCTGAATTCCTGTATTTGATGAGTCAAGCCATTTATCAAATTGGAAACTCAAATTCATCCAATATTGCATATATCAGTGGGGTAAGTGCTGCGTCTTCTCCTAGCGGTGACACCATCAGTTCAGAAAACTTGAATAAGGCAGATTATTTGACTGTAGCAAACAATGTGGCCAAGTTTATCAGAAACAATAAGCAGGCTCCTAATTACGCTTCATCTGCTGTAGGTAAAATTATCTATTCTGAATTGGTTGATTCATTCTCACGTGTGTTGGCGTACTATAATTCAAACAGTGCATTGCCTAACTATGTTGTAGTTACTTATGGATCAAGCAGCAGCAGTTCTGCTTCAACAGCTACAGGTACTGGTTTGAATCAGAAAAATACTCTTAGTGATGTTTCAGCTTACTTGAAATCTACAACCAACTGTCAAGTTGGAAATGCCAATATTAAATCCATAGTAAATTCACTTACTTCTGGATTAACTACTGATTTGGCAAAGGCAAAAGCCATATACAATTATGTAAGAGACTCCATTTCATACAGTTTCTATTATAATACTAATTATGGTGCGGCAGGAACATTGTCAGCTAAAACAGGTAACTGTGTGGACCAGTCACACTTATTGATTGCAATGTACAGAACAGCAGGTCTTGCGGCCAGATATGTTCACGGAACATGTGTGTTCTCAAGTGGAAGCACTTACGGACATGTTTGGACACAGGTTTTAGTGGGAGACCAATGGTATGTTGTAGACCCTACAAGTACAAGAAATTCATTTGGAACTATTGTTAATTGGAATACAAACTCATTCACATTGCATGGAACTTATGCAAGTTTATCATTCTAATTAACCTTTCTTTTTCTTTTTTTAGCAAAGATTTAAATATACCTAAATTTAAATTAGTATTAACCAATCTCTTTTTCGATTTATCTTACCCTAAAAATTTAGGCATACCAAAACTTTTTTATACTCAAAATAATATAAATTAATAATAATCTATTATTTAGGTGATTTCATGGCTGAGGATAAAATTAGTGAAAATATTGAGGAATATTTGGAAGTTCTATATCGTAACGGAAGCAACGGAGAACAGGTTTCAACAACAACTCTCTCAAAAGAACTTGGTATTGCTCCAGGCAGTGTTACTCAAATGCTTAAAAAATTAGAAAATTTAGGTTATATTGGATACACTCCATATAAGGGAGCTACTTTAACTGAAAAAGGTATGAAAATAGCTCAAAAAATCACTAGGAAACATAGAATCTTAGAGAAATTTCTAATGGATATCTTAAAGATTAAAGAGGAAAACATCCACGACCAGGCATGTGAAATGGAACACACCTTGTCTGATGAAGCGGAAAGGGCATTATGCACAATGCTGAACAATCCGGCCTTATGTCCTGATGATAATATTATTCCTGCATGTAACTTTGATTTTGCAAGCTGCAACGAATGCTATTCTCAAAAGGATTTTGATCAGGTCATGAACAGGAAATTTAACCTATTGTCTATTTCTGAATTGACTTCAAATACTGAAGGCACAATATCTTTTATCCGTGGAAATAATGAACTTTTAGATGATATTGCCGATTTGAATATCAAAGTGGGTTCACATTTAAGCTATGAATTTAATGATAATAGGGTAGGTAACCATTATTTGGTTAATATTGATGATAAAGAGTTTAATATCCCTGTAGAAATGGCCAATAATATTTTTATTAGGGTTTAACTTTATCCATTTTCTTTTTTTACAAATATTTATATAATATTTATTTCAAAATTATTAGCATTAAATATAATTTATTTCTTTTTTGGTGTTTTAATGCGTGGAAACTTATCTAATGAAATAGTATCTGTTAAAATTGAAGAGGGTAGTAAAAGACCAATTGCCTTGCATGAAAAAAGCAAGTTCGGTAAAATTGAAGCTGACTCTTTAAATCTATCTTTAATTGAAGCCTGCTATTTGTTGGAAAAAGAGCGTTTAGACATTTATGAAGATGACGTTGAATGCAGTATAGGATATATCATAGATCTTTTAAAGGAACAGGACAATTATGCCAAATACATTGTTTATCGTGATTTGAAAGACCGTGGATATGTTATTAAAACAGGATTCAAATATGGCTCCGAATTCAGGTTATATGATAGGGGCAGATCTCCAGGTCAGGGGCACTCTGATTATTTGGTGAAGATTATTTTTGAAAATTATGACATTGACGCACTTGACTTTGCAAGCTATGTAAGGGTTTCACATGGTGTTAACAAGAAGCTCCTTCTGGCAATTGTCGATGATGATTTTGACATAACATACTATAATATCGAATGGACAAGACCCTAATTTTAATTAAAGAAATCTATTATATTTCGACATAATTTTTAATTTGACATTATAATTATCAATCATAGATTTAAAATAATATACTTGAAGGTGGTAATGTGGAAAATTTAATTGATCCATGGGCATCATTTAGCCTAGATTATGATAAGTTGGTTAATCATT
>NZ_CAMVPN010000038.1 GCF_947169325.1 uncultured Methanobrevibacter sp.
GTGTAACTATGGCAAAAGATGAAAAATGGGGTATAGCTAATATTTACTCATCATTCAATAACACTATTATTACTGTAACAGATATTACTGGTGCTGAAACTATTTCACAATGGTCTGGTGGAAGAGTTGTACGTGCAGACAGACAACAAGCTTCACCTTTCGCAGCTATGGCTGCAGCAACCAGAATAGCTGATGATGCTAAAGAAAAAGGATTTATTGGTTTACATATTAAAGTAAGAGCTCCTGGTGGAAACGGACCTAGAAGTCCTGGACCTGGTGCACAAGCTACCATCCGTGCTTTAGCAAGAGCTGGAATTAAAATAGGAAAAATCGAAGATATCACTCCTATCCCTCACGACGGTACTGGAAGACCTGGTGGTAAAAGAGGAAGAAGAGTATAGATGGAAGGGTTTAATATGGAGATAGAAGTTAAAAGTCAAAGCGATAATGAAATGGTTTTCATTGTTCGTGATGCAGAAGTGCCTTTCATCAATGCTATCAGAAGATGTGCAATGGTTAATGTGCCTAAGATAGCTATTGAAGATGTAAACATTATCAGAAATGATTCTGCAATGTTTAATGAGGTGCTTGCTCATAGACTAGGATTAACTCCTTTGGTTTCCGATCTCGATGCTCTCGAAGGCATGTCACTGCCTGAAGATGACGATTGGGACGTATATGAAAACGGAATCATGTTCAGTTTGAATGAAGTGGGACCTAAAGTAGTTTATTCAAAGGATTTAATATCTTCAGACTCAAAAATTAAACCAGTATACGACACAATTCCTTTAGTAAAACTTAAAGAAGATGAAGTGCTCAATATTGAGGCAGTCGCAAAAGTAGGATACGGTAAGGAACACGCAAAATGGATGCCTACAACCGTATGCGCATACAAGCAATATCCTGAAATCACATTCAACGAGGATGAGGAAATTGACTACGACTGTGCACTTGCATGTCCTCGCGGAGTATTGAAATCCGATAGAAGATCCAAGAAAATCAAGATTTTGGATATTGAAAACTGTACCATGTGCAAAAGCTGCGTAAGAGCTTCAGCAAACGGTTACATTAACGTTGGATTCCGTGAAAATGACTTCATATTCAGAATTGAAACAGATGGAGCTATGCCTCCTAAGGAAGTTTTATTAAAAGCTTGTGATGTATTAGGTGAAAAAGCTGATAAGTTTATCCAATTTAGTGAAGAAGGAGGAAGTAAATAATGGTTAAGAAAATAGTAAAAACAAATCCTAACCTTGTTGAACTTATTAATAAACTTTATGAACAATCAAGAAACGAAGATGCAGCTATTTGGAAAGATGTTGCTCAAAGGCTTGAAAGGTCTAATAGAAGAACCGCTGAAGTAAATTTATCCGATATTGCAAGATATGCTGAAGCAGGCGAAACTATTTTAGTACCTGGTAAAGTTTTATCAAACGGTAATTTAGAAGAAAAAGTAGATGTTGTAGCATTTAAATTCTCAGCTCAAGCACAGGAAAAAATCGAAAGTGCTGGTGGAGAATGCATCTCAATTGATGAGATAATCGAATCAAATCCTAAAGGATCAAACATTAGGATCATAGAATAAGTAGGGTGTTATTATGATTATTGATGGAGAAGGATGCGTTTTAGGAAGATTAGCTAGTGTAACTAGTAAAAATCTTTTAGAAGGCGAAGAAGTAGTAATTCTCAATGCTGAAAAAATTATGTTAACTGGAAACAAGGATTGGGCTTATGCTAAATACAAACAAAGAGTTGACAGGGCAAGTATTTCTAACCCTCGTGACTTAGGTCCTAAATATCCTAGAAGGCCTGACGACATATTTAGAAGAACTGTAAGAGGAATGTTACCTTTCAAAAAATCAAAAGGTAAAACCGCATACAAAGGCTTGAAAGCTTTCGTAGGCGTACCTGCAGAATATGCAGATGCTGAACTCACATCAGTTCCTGAAGCAGAATACAAAAACATTAAAAAAGGTATCGAACTCGGAGAAATCTCCAAACTTTTAGGAGCTACCTTTTAGATAAAATGGATGTGTGATTATGGTTAAAGTTATTCATACAAGTGGAAAACGTAAAACAGCTATCGCAAGAGGCACTGTTCAGGAAGGAACCGGTAAAGTTAGAATCAACAGAGTTCCTTTAGAACTTTATTCCCCTGAGCTTGCAAGATTAAAATTACAAGAACCATTAACTTTAGCTGGAGATTTAGCTAATGAAGTTGATTTCAACATCAAAGTTATTGGTGGAGGAGTAATGGGTCAAGCTGAAGCTGCACGTATGGTAATTGCAAAAGGACTCGTACAATGGTCTCAAGATATGGATTTAAAAGAAAAATTCATCCAATACGACAGAACCATGTTAGTAGGTGACCCAAGACGTTCAGAACCTAAAAAATACGGTGGTCCTGGAGCAAGAGCACGTAAACAAAAAAGTTACAGATAATTACTCTGTACCTTTAATATTTTATTTAAATTAAAAAAGATGATATAAATGATTCCTATTAGATGCTTAAGTTGTGGAAAGCCGGTATCTGCCTACTTTGACGAATACACCAAAAGGGTGGCTGCCGGAGAAAAGTCAAAAGATGTTTTGGATGACTTAGGTTTAACTAGATACTGTTGCAGAAGAATGCTGATTTCCCATGTGGAAACCTGGGAATGATTCTGCCGGTATGGGATGTTATATTTTAAATATAATCTTGGTAAAATAGTGCCTAATAACGGAGTAATTTTCATGAATGTTGATAAAAAATTAACAAGGTTTGAAAGAGCTAGACTTCTTGGAGCTAGAGCGATTCAAATTTCCATGGGCGCAAAGCCTTTGGTTGAAATCAAGGATTCCCTTGATCCAATCGACATAGCTTATGAGGAGTTGAAAGCTGGAGTTTTACCATTAGATGTTATCAGAGATGAATAGATAATCAATCTATTTACTCTCATAATTTATTTAAAAAAATAAAAAATACCAACATAACTCTATAAAGAAACTTACTGCTTTTTTAGAGTATAGATTATGTGGTAACAAATTAAATGACACTGAGGTGTTTTTTTTGGATAGTGTAATAGAAGATGTCCAAGTTCGTAAGATTTTGGACAGCAGAGGTAATCCAACCATTGAAGTGGATATAGTCACTTGGAATGGTTTTGGTAGAGCTGCTGCACCGAGCGGAGCCAGCACAGGTTCAAGGGAAGTGGTGTCTTTTCCAGAAGGCGGAGTAGATTTGGTAGTCCGTGAAATGGAAGATTTCATAGCTTCCGAATTGATTGGTATGGATGCTGAAGACATAGCTACCATAGATGAGGTCCTCAAGGAAATCGATGGTACAGAAAACTTCTCAGCTATCGGTGGAAATACCACTGTAGCGATATCCATGGCTGTAGCAAAGGCCGCTGCGAAATCTTATAACATGCCGCTTTACAAGTATCTTGGCGGAAATCTGGTTAATGAATTGCCTTATCCTTTAGGAAACATGATGAACGGAGGCGCACATGCAGGCGTCAATGCACCTGACATACAGGAATTCCTTGTCGTGCCGATCGGTGCTTCAAACGTTTGCGAAGCAATATTTGCAAATGCCGCAGTTCACAAAAAACTGAAGGAACTGATTCAGACCAAAGATGCCAATTTCACAGGCGGCAAAGGAGATGAAGGAGGATGGGTGCCGAACATCACAAACGATGCAGCTTTGGAAATACAGGCCAGGGCATGCGAAGAGGTTGGCGATGAAATCGGTATTGAGATAAGGCCTTCTTTAGACATGGCAGCTTCTGAATTGTGGAATGCAGATGAGCAAAAATACGTTTATGCTCAAGATGGTGTCAAAAGAGACACCGGAGATCAAATTGATTTCGTAAAAGATATCATTGATACTTACAAAATGTTTTATGTAGAAGACCCATTCGACGAATCTGATTTCAAAGGATTTTCCGAGTTGACTTCCAAAGTAGGGGATAAATGTTTAGTTTGCGGAGATGACCTGTTCGTAACCAACAAGGAACTGTTGGCCAAGGGAATAGAATGCAATGCCGCAAATGCAATTATCATCAAGCCTAACCAGATCGGTTCATTGACCGAAACCTATGCTACTGTAAAGCTTGCAAAGGAAAACGGCATTGTTCCTGTTGTATCCCACAGGTCTGGCGAGACAACTGATGAGACTATCGCACACCTGGCTGTAGGTTTTGCATCTCCAATGATCAAGACCGGAGCCATAGGTGGTGAAAGGATAGCGAAATTAAACGAACTTATCCGCATTGAAGAGGAACTTCCAAATCCGAAGATGGGTGAATTCTAGTAATACGTTAAAGGGAGTGAGTTTAATGGCTAAAGTAACTATTGATTATGATAAATGCGATGGTGCTGACTGTGCAGAATGTTCTGACGTTTGCCCAATGGAAGTTTTAGTTCTTGAAGGAGATAAAATAACTATTAACAATCCAGAAGACTGCAGTTATTGTGAAGTATGTATGGACGTATGTCCTAACGAATGTATAGAAATTGAAGATGACGATTAAATATAATAAAAAAAGGTGATTATTAATGACTAACGAACTTTTAATTGATTTAGACAACTATTTAGCAGCAGGTTTACATATCGGAACCCAACAAAAAACTAGCGATATGGAAAAATACATTTTCAGAGTAAGATCTGACGGTTTATATGTTTTAGACATTCAAAAAACTGATGAAAGAATCAGACAAATTGCAAAACTCTTAGCAAAATACGACCCAGAAGACATTTTAGTAGTAGCAACCAGACAATACGGTCAGGCTCCTGTTAAAAAATTCGGTGAAATCACCGGCGCAAAAACCATTCCTGGAAGATTCATTCCTGGAACATTAACAAACCCAAATTACGCCAAATTCATCGAACCAAAAATCATTGTTGTAACTGACCCAAGGTCTGACTCACAAGCTATTTTAGAATCCAAACAAAACGGTATTCCTGTAATTGCATTATGTGATACAGAAAACTTACTCAGTTTTGTTGACATCGCTGTACCTGTAAACAACAAAGGTAGAAAAGCTATCGCTTTGGTTTACTGGTTACTTGCAAGACAAATCTTAAGAGAAAGAGGCGACATCCCAGAAGATGGTGACTTAGATATCGAAGCAACCGACTTTGAACTTAAATTCTAAATGAGTTAAATGTTAAGAAAACCTGCTGTTGCCGGAGCATTTTATCCGGATAATCCCGAAATCCTTGCACGGACAATAGAAAATTGTTTCCTAGATGATTTTGGCGTCGGCGAAATACCTCACATGGGCAAATTCGAAGGCACAGACTATCCGATAAACATAATGGTTCCTCATGCAGGTTATCAATATTCAGGTGCAGTAGCCTCTCATGGCTACTCCAAATTAGTTCAAAATGGTTTTCCTGAAGTTTTTATTATATTAAGTCCTAACCACACAGGTTTCGGTACTGAAATCTCAGTGTTCAATGATGGTGAGTGGGAAACTCCGCTGGGGATTGTGCAAGTCGACAGCGAATTTGCAGATGCCATTATTTCGAATTCAAATATTGCATCAGCCGACTTTTCAGCCCACCTTCGCGAACACAGCATAGAGGTTCAGCTGCCGTTCCTGCAATACTTCTCAAATGACTTCAAGATAGTTCCTGTTACTATGGGATCTCAGAACTTCACTGCTTCAAGCGACCTTGCAAAGGCAATTTTCGATGCTGCAGGTGAACTTGGCAGGTCATATGCGGTAATCGCAAGCACTGATTTGTCTCACTTCAACAATCAGGAAAAGGCAAACAAGGTTGACGGTTTTGTACTTGAAGACATCAGTGAAATGAACGAATTCAAGCTTTTTGAGGAAGTAATCCAGTATAACATTACCATGTGCGGTTACGGTCCGGTAATGACAGCCATTCTGGTTTCCAAAATGTCTGATAAAACAGATTGCGAGATTTTGGAGTATAAAACCAGCGGTGACGTTACGGGGGACTTGACTTCAGTAGTAGGTTATGCTTCAGGTGTTTTTAGATAAGGTGTATTTATGATTGCTAAAGCTTCAGCCCCTGCAAAGGCAATTCTTTTCGGTGAACATTCCGTCGTTTACGACGAGCCGGCCATAGCGGGAGCTGTCAATAAGAGAGCTTACATTACCATTAAGGAGTCAGAGGACGACAGGTCCATTTTCAGAGCTCCAAACATTAATTTTGAAGCAGAACTTCTTACACGTGAAAAGAAGTATAGTTTATTGAAAGGAAAACCTGGTATTATCAGATATATTTTAGAATCTCTTTATAGGGCACACGACCATACTCCAATCGACATTACATTGTCATCCAATGTTCCTATCGGTTCAGGACTTGGTTCATCTGCCGCAGTTACCGTAGCTACACTGGCTGCATTATACAGATATCACAACGTTCGCTTCAACAAGAAATCCCTGGCCCATGACGCTCACATGGTGGAGCAGGCAGTTCAGGGAGTTGCAAGCCCTCTTGACACTTTGGTTTCCACTTACGGTGGAATGGTTTATCTGTCAAGAAACAAAAAGGTTGAGCATTTCAACGTCAATTTCAATGTTCCTTTCGTTGTAGGTTACACAACCAAGCATGGAAACACTGGAAAGATGGTAAAGGACGTACGTTCCCTTAAAAACAGGAATCCGAAAATCATCAATCCCGTAATTTCAGCTATGGGCAATCTGACCAATTACGCGAAGCAGGCAATATTGAAAAGGGACTTCAATAAGGTTGGTGAACTGATGAATATCAACCACGGATTTTTAGACGTTTTAGGCGTCAACACTTTGGAATTGTCCAGAATGGTTTATAATGCAAGGGAAGCAGGAGCTATAGGTTCCAAAACCACCGGTGCAGGTGGAGGGGGAAGCATTATAGCGCTTTGCCCAGGCAAGGTTGAACAAGTCGCTGAAGCTATTGAAAAGGATGATAATGTCTTAAAGATTCATTTCACTCGTAAAGGAGTTTCTTCAAGGGTTTATAAGTGATTTTATGATTATTTTAAAAATTGGTGGAAGCATTCTTACCAATAAGGATTCTGCCGAAAGCGAAATCGACGGCGAATCCCTTAAAAGGATTGCAGGTGAGATTAAATCTTCACTTGACGTGTCAGACAAAAAATTGATTATTGTTCATGGTGCGGGATCATTCGGACATCCTCCTGCAAAGGAATACAGGATTGGCGAATCATTCGACAAGGCGGAATACCCGCAAAAAAGAATCGGATTTTGCAAGACTCAAAACGCAGTTAAAAAGTTAAACATGCTCATTTGCGAAGCCTTCATCGAAGAAGGGCTTCCTGTCGTTGCAATTCCAGCTTCAAGTTTCATGACTGCTTCCGGCAAAAGGATTACCGAAGGCAATCTGGAATTTTTCAACAAATATCTCGACAAGGGTTTCATCCCGGTCATATACGGAGATGTTGTTCTTGACAGCGAACTTGAAATCTGTGTGATTTCAGGAGACCAGTTGATTCAGTATCTTGCAGTCAATCTCTCTGCAGACAGAGTTATTTTAGGAACCGACGTGGATGGAGTCTACAACAAAAACCCGAAAACACATGACGATGCAATATTTTTCGACAGGTTCTCCTCACTCGAGGACTTGGACACCCTGGAAGGAACCACAAACGTTGACGTTACAGGCGGAATGATTGGAAAAATCAAGGAACTTTTATATTTAGCAGATTTGGGAATCGAATCTAAAATAATAAATGCTGAAATTAAGGACAACATTTTTAAGGTGTTGGAAGGTGAAGAAGTAAAGGGAACTGTAATTTCAAGGGGAAATTAGACATATGATTTCAGATAGAAAACTAGAGCATTTATTGATTTGTGAAAATTATGATGTAGAGTTTAAAAACAAGACAAACGGATTTGAAGACATTGAACTCATCCATAATGTGCTTCCGGAAGTGGATAAAAATGAAATAGACTTATCAACCACAGCTTTCGGTAAAAAATTAGACTCACCTTTATTCATTACTGCAATCACCGGCGGCCATCCTGCCGCAAAATCAATCAACCGGCAATTGGCAATAGCAGCCGAAAACAACAACATCGCTTTGGGAGTAGGATCCCAGAGGGCTGCATGTGAGCATCCTGAACTTGAAGACACATACACTGTCGTCAGGGAAAACGCTCCAAACTGTCTGCTTGTTGGAAACATCGGCGCGCCACAACTCAATCTGGCCGAAAAGGCTGTAGAAATACTGGATGCAGATATTCTGGCAATCCATCTCAACCCTCTTCAGGAATCAATTCAGCCTGAAGGTGATTTGGATGCAAGAGGATTCACTGAACTAATCAGTCAGATTACCGATTCAGTGGACATTCCTGTGCTTGCAAAGGAAACAGGATGTGGGATATCCTCAGAATCAGCCAAGATATTGGTCGAAGCAGGTGTGGATTTCATTGACATCGAGGGAGCAGGCGGAACCAGCTGGGCTGCCGTTGAAACATACAGGGCTGAAGACAAATATTTCGGAGAGCTCTTTTGGGACTGGGGAATTCCAACTGCAATAAGCACTGCTGAAGTTGTAAATGCAGTCGATGTTCCTGTAATCTCATCAGGAGGAATAAGAAACGGTCTTGAAGCTGCAAAAGCAATAGCTCTCGGTGCGGATGCCGTAGGTATGGCATTGCCGTTTTTAAAGAATTGCTCATCACAGGAAAAGCTTAATGAATTTATTAGCAGATTCAATGATTCACTTAGAATCGCAATGTTTTTAGTTGGAGCTAACAGCATTGAAGAATTAAAACAATCTAATTTAGTCATTCGAGGAAAAACAAGGGAGTGGCTTAATGAAAGAGGAATCAACACTAAAAATTATTCAAGGAGATGAAACATGAGCGTAGAAGTAATCGCTATAGGCGGATATCAAGAAGTCGGGAAAAACATGACTGCTGTCAGGATAGGAGAAGACGTTGTGATCTTCGATATGGGAATCCACCTTGACAGGATCAGTATGCACGAAGATACTGATATTGATAGAATGCATAGCCTAGACTTAATCGAAAGGGGAGTAATTCCGGACGACACCTTAATGAAAGACGTGGACGGTAAGGTAAAAGGAATTGTATTCTCCCACGGTCACCTGGACCACATAGGTGCAGTGGCCAAATTGGCGCACAGATATGATGCGCCATTAATCGGAACACCATATACTGCCGCTTTAATCGAAAAACAGATAAAAGGGGAACGTAAATTTAAAGTAGAAAACCCAATCAAACCATTAAATCCGGGAAACAAAATGAAACTGTCCAAAGACATCACTTTGGAATTTGTCCAATCAACACACAGTATTCCTCAAGCAGTATTTCCGGTATTGCACACTTCAGAAGGAATAATCGTTTACGCATTGGATTTCAAATTTGACAATCATCAGAAAGTATCTCCACCGCCTGACTACAGAAGACTTAAAGAGCTTGGAAGGGAAGGAGTGCTTGCATTAATCGTTGAGACAACCAACGCTAAAAATTACAATGAAGTTAAAACCCATTCCGAAAGAATTGCAAGAAACATCCTGGAGGACGTAATGAAAGGACCTCTCCAGGAGAAAAGCGGAATGATTGTAACCACATTTTCATCACACGTTGAACGTGTACAGGCCATTGCAGACATTGCAAAGAAAAGCCACAGGGAAATATTCTTCCTTGGCAGATCAATGGAAAGGTTCTGTGGAATCGCACAGAAGCTTGGAATCCTGAAATTACCGAAAAACGCCAGCATCTACGGTTCTCCTAAAGCCGTAAACAAGGCTTTGATGAAAGCCGATGAAGACAGGGCAAACTATCTTTTGGTAACTACAGGTCACCAGGGTGAACCTGACGCATTGCTTCCAAGAATTGCAAATGGCAGAACTCCATTCAACATCAAGAAAGGAGACAATGTTATCATTTCAGCACCTATCATTCCAAACCCTACCAATGCGGCCAACAGGCACATCATGGAAAGGAGATTGAAGACAAAAGGTGCAAGAATTTATCCGAACGCTCACGTTTCCGGACACGCTGGAAGGGAAGACCACAGGGAATTTTTACGTATGTTGAAACCACAGCATATCATACCGGCACACGGAGACTTATCAATGCTTGCGGCTTACGCTGAACTTGCCGAAGAAGAAGGCTACAGAATAGGATATGACATCCATATTTTAAGAAACGCACAAGCGCAAGTTTTTAAAACTTAAGAGGGATATTTATGAGTGATGTAAAAGAAGTACTCGGGAATTATTCAACCGACATTACAAAAACAATTGAAGAGGAATTGGCCACTATTACTCCGGAAAACCTTGCTGAAGCATCAGTTTACCTTACAAGAGCCGGAGGAAAAATGCTCAGGCCTGCCTTGACTTTGATTGTTGCCGAAGCTGTTGGAGGAAAACGTGAAAACGCTTTGAAATCAGCAGCTGCAATCGAACTGATTCACACATTTTCACTTATCCATGACGATATCATGGATGATGACGACATGAGAAGAGGAATGCCTTCCGTTCATAAGGTCTGGGGCGAAGACGTCGCAATCCTTGCTGGAGATACATTGTTCTCAAAGGCTTTTGAAATAATCATCGGAACCGAAGGAACCACTTCAGAGCAGAACAACAAGGCACTGGCCACCGTTGCAGACGCATGTGTGAAAATCTGTGAAGGTCAGGCTTCAGACATGGGCTTTGAAGACAGGTTTGACGTGACAGAAGATGAATACATGGAAATGATTTTCAAAAAGACAGGTGCATTGATTGCTGCAGCTACAAAAGTAGGGGCAGTCATGGGCGGTGCATCAGATGAAGTCATTGATGCAATGTATGAATACGGCCGTCTTATAGGTCTTGCTTTCCAGATTCAGGATGACTACCTTGACCTTGCTTCCGATGAGGAGACATTAGGTAAGCCAATCGGTTCAGACATCGGAAAAGGAAAGATGACAATCATTGCAATAAAAGGTTTGGCGAATGTTGAAGATGACAGATTGCTTGAAATATTAAAAGCCAGTGAAAACTCACAGGATGAGATAGATGAAGCGATTGAAATCTTAACAAATTGTGGTGCCATTGAATATGCTCGCAATTTGGCACTGGAATCTGTTGACCAAGCTAAAGAAGTACTTGAAATATTGCCGGATTCTTCATCTAAACAGGTACTTGAAAACATTGCTGATTTTGTACTTGAGAGAAGCGCATAATTTCTCTCATTTTTCAACTTTTTTTGGGTTCCGGGCCATGCCCGAAACCGCATATTTTTATGCTAGATTTTGTGAAGTAGTTCTTGGAAATTCCTATATGTTTCGGTAACTATAGTATATGAATTATATTTAAGGAGTGTGTCGAAATGAACTTTTCCAGATTAACATATAGAGATTTCCGTGTTTATGATAATATTAGATATTATTGGCTATAATTATGTTTTAGAAATTATATAACTCTTTTTCTTTGCTCCCAGTACAATTTTACACTGTCACGGCAATTTTACGAAGCCAGAACAATTATTATTTATACTTTATGGGCAAGGTAATGGCAATATTTAAACATTGTGATTAACATATATTAATATGATAAGTAAATTATGGTGAAAGAAAAATGAAGATGCAATCAAAAATTTTGGTAGTGTTTCTCATTTTGGCATTTCTTTTAAGCGTTGCCGGCGTTTCGGCCAGTGAAATCAATGATACTTCACTGTCAATGGCAGAAGACAGTCAAAATGATACAGTTTTAGAGTCTAGCGACAGTGAGGAAGTTTTGAATGCAGCCGACGATAACTCTTCAGATCCTGTACTTTCCATGGAAGTTTCAGGAAACTTCAATACCACTGTGGTGGTCAACAGTTCATCTAAAGATGTAAAATCATCAGTTGCAATGTCAGGGCAGGTATTGAAAAGTTCATACGGAAAGCTGAAAAAAGTGACATTGAAATCAAAGTACAACAAGTATGTTACAAAAAAGGTTGGAAAATACAAAATTCAGGTCTACAAGTGGAAAGGATATATGCTTGGAGGATTGAACATTTACCTGACCAAATATGGAAAATATGTAAAGAGCTCAGCATTTCTAACCAGAGCCTACTTCAAGATGAACGGAAAATGGCGTTGGAGCAGTTGGTCACATGCTTCAAGCGGTTATACGTTTTACCACCACTATGCTGTAAGTAATGGCGTAAAAATCACAAAGGTTCAAGTAAAATTCCGCTACAGGTAGGAATTTTTACTTTTTCTATTTTTTTTAGATAAGTTTATTAACTTCGTAAACACAATATAATAATATGAAAGGAATAATAGGTGCAATTTGCGGAGACATAATAGGTTCAACCAGAGAACGTAATCCTCTAAAAACCAAGGATTTTGAGTTGTACCCTCCAAGATCCACATTCACTGATGACACAATACTGACATTGGCGGTTGCAAGATGGCTATGTCAGGACAAGGACTCTCAGGATGTGCTGGTTGAAAACCTGCAGACTTTTGGAAATGAATATCCTTATGGAGGATATGGCGGACGCTTTCACCGTTGGCTTGCTCAGGAAAACCCTCAGCCTTATCAAAGCTGGGCAAACGGTTCAGCAATGCGTGTTTCACCATGCGCATGGGTTGCTGAAACTTTAGAGGAAGCGCAGGATCTGGCAAAAAGGTCAGCTATCGTGACTCACGACCATCCCGAAGGAATAAAAGGAGCATTGGCGACATGCGATGCAATCTATCTTGCAAGGATTGGTGCAACCAACGAGGAAATCAAAGACCACATCGAAATCAGATATGAGTATGATTTGAGCAGGACTCTGGATGAGATAAGGCCGACCTATTCGTTTGACGTGTCATGTGCAGGCAGCGTTCCGGAATCGATAATCTGCTTTTTGGAATCCGAAGACTTTGAGGACACCATAAGAAATGCTGTATCTTTAGGCGGTGATACTGACACTCAGGCAGCCATTGCAGGAAGCATTGCTTCAGCACGTTGGGATGTTCCAAAAGACATTGCCGATGAGGCTTTAGACAGGCTGGATGATTATCTTTATGATGCCTATCTGGAATTTCAGGAAAACTATTTCTGATTTTTCTTTTTATTTTTAATTTTTTTAAGCTGGTTCAAGAAACGTTCATCGTAGTTTTTGGCAATTTCCTCATATTTGTTCCAGATTCCGATTGCGGTTTCGGGAATCACGCTTCTTTTGTCTTGCGTAAACTTGGTGTAGGTATGCATCATCTCTTTTGAATCTGAAATCATCATTTTAACGAATGGGATGTCTGCCTTTTGGATATTGATGTCGGCCTCCTTGAAGAGTTTTATGATGTTTATTTCCTCATCGTTAATGTAGCAGGTAGGTGATGCCAGGATATTCACTTCAAGGTTTTTCCTGTTTTTCAATGCCTTGATTAGTGCTTCCCCTTCTCCCTCAAAGAGAAATCCTATTCTCAGGTTGATTGTTTTTTTTGCTCTTTTTATGATTTCAACTTCCTGGTTGATGATCTTTTCAACGCCGTAGATTCTCCATATCGGAGCCTGAACCTGAATCATTCCGTTTTCATAGACATTGGTCAGTCTTGTTATTGTGTCGTCCAATTCTGAATCTATCTTTTCCTTTTCACGGCCCAATACATCAACAGGAGATTTGACGATGTATGTAAGTGGTCTTCCGTCCTCGATTTCTATGAAATCCTTTTCATTCAACTTCTTTAAAACATCATAGATTTTGCTTCGGGGAATGTTTGACTTTTCTGACACCTCTACTGCAGTTGCCTGAATCAGTGATGTCAGTGTCACATATGCCTGCGCCTCATACAATGTAAGTCCGATTCCTTTCAAGATTGCTATATTCTCGTCCATGATATTTACTATAATCTTGATGTTATATAAAAGTTTACTACTTTTAACCCTTAAATAGTGACAAAATCTTTAAATACCTTTCAAATATAATTTTAATCAACGACTTATAAAAGAGGTTATTAAAATGACTGAAGGATTAGATATGTTTTGTTATCAATGTTCCCAGACCGCTCATGGTACCGGATGTACTGTAAGTGGAGTTTGTGGTAAAAAACCGACCGTAGCAAGATTGCAGGATAACTTAATCTTTACTATGAAAGGAATCAGTGCATACAATTATAATGCAAATGTTTTAGGTGCATACGACAAGGAAATCGATGCATTTCTAACCAAAGGATTATACACCACATTAACCAACGTCAATTTTGATGTAAATGATCTTGTTGCACTTGCTCTTGAAGCTGGTGAAAAAAGTGTGGCTGTAATGAGATTACTCAAAGACGCTCACATCGCTGCTTTTGGAGAACCACAGCCAGTTGAAGTGAAAGTAGGTGCTCAGGAAGGACCGGCAATCATTGTTACAGGTCACGACCTAAAAGCATTGGAAGAATTGTTGAAACAGGTTGAAGGAACCGACATCAAGGTCTACACCCACTCCGAAATGCTGCCTGCTCACGGATATCCTGGATTAAACAAATACGAAAACCTTGCAGGACAGTTAGGTGGAGCATGGCACGACCAAAGAGCAGTATTCAAAAAATACAATGCAGCAATTGTTGCAACCAGTAACTGCGTGCTTCCTGCATTGGACGCTTACAAGGAAAGGATGTTCACCATGGATGTGGCAAAACTTGAAGGCGTAAAAACAATTGATGAATATGATTTCTCACAAGTCATCGAATGCGCCAAATCATTAGGCGGCCTTGAAGCTGAAGAATTGACCACAATAACTACCGGTTGGAGCGCAGGTGCTATTGTAGAACACGCTGATGCAATCAAAAAATTGGTCGAAGAAGGCAAAATCAGAAGATTCTTCGTAGTCGGAGGATGTGACAAAGCCGCAAAACACAATGACTACTACAGGGAATTTGTAGCAAACCTTCCTCAAGACACTGTCATCCTGACTTTAGCATGCGGAAAATACAAATTCAACGACCTTGACTTAGGGGACATCGAAGGAATCCCAAGACTGTTGGATGTAGGTCAATGTAACGACACAATCGTTGCAGTGGATGTTGCTGTAGCATTATGTGAACTGTTCGGAATGGAACTTAATGACCTTCCTTTGACTATTGTTCTCAGTTGGATGGAACAAAAGGCGGCTGCAGTACTCTGGGCATTGCTGTACCTTGGAAAAACTGACATGTGGATTGGCCCTGTACTTCCGGCATGGTGTAACGAAGATATCCTGAATGTCTTGGTTGAAAACTATAACCTGACTCCAACATCTGGAGATGCAATAGCAGACATTAAAACAATTATGGGGGAATAGGTTATGAGTGGGGATATTAAGGCAAAAGCTTTAGATATCCAAAAGTTAGTCGAATATCAGGACGATACTGTAGTTAGTCGTGAAGTAATCAAAAAGGAATTGGGAACAGTCACTTTCTTTGCCTTTGATCAGGGTCAGGGATTGTCTGAGCACTCAGCTCCGTTTGATGCAATGGTTCAGGTCATTGACGGTGAAGCCGAAATTACAATTTCAGGTGAAGTCAACACTGTTAAGGCAGGTGAGATTATCATCATGCCTGCAAACGAACCTCACGCGCTACAAGCTAAAAACAGTCCATATAAAATGATCTTAACCATGATTAAAAGTGAGTAATATAGTAATGTGGTTTAGGTTTGTCTCATATTAAAAGACAACCTTTATCATATTTATTTTCAGCACGGAGAAAAATCTGAAGTTTTTAGTTAATTACTTGCTCCTACATTATTCTGTGACTTATTTTTTCACTTAATCGATAGGTTTACAAATATCAGTTTATATTCCTTTATTACATTAAAAAGATGTTTGGATTTTTCTCTGTTTATACTATTTTTAGGTGATTTTTAACTTTATATTATTTTAATTTTAAAAACCTCGGTTTTGATAAGCTCGGGCTATCACATAGGAAGGTTCATAGAAAGCACTGCAGTTATAATTATCTATCACATCACATATTTCATCATTATATACTCTTATAATGCCATCCACATAATCCTCTTTGGAGGATAGAGTATTTACAATTAGACGTTGATATACTGCGCCCATATCAAGTGGTGTTGGAATGATTGTGGCAAGTTCCTTATCAACAATGGTAATATCATAATCTCCATTTTCAAGTTCATAGTCATTAATCCAATCTGCTTCCACTTTCAAAGGATTTTCACAATGTAGGACTTCTGCACAGCTAATCAGATGATATAGTCCCTCTCTTCCAATTGTATTTACAACATATTTATTTTTTTGTTTTAAATTTCTTGCCACTCTTTCTATCATGTAACAAATAAAGTATAAATCATTGATTTCAATATCTTCATCTGGAAAATATTTGTTTTTCATAATGTTTCACTTCCTTTAAATGTTAATGTTTCAAGTGCTTTTTCAGTGTTAAAGCAAATTTGATGGGTTGGATAATTAAATTTCACCAGTTCCCAGAATGCTTCTCTTGAAATGTTGCCTTCGATAAATCCTTCAATGAAATTCCAAATTTGATCATCTGCCATAGGCCCTTCCACTATATCATAGTTATGTTCTATGCCCTTTCGACAACTTACAATGAAATTCAACCATTCTTCACACATTTCGTTAAACTTCAGAACGTTTAAATCAGCATTTGGCACATATTCATAGAAGTTTACAACTGATTCTCCTTTTTTTGTCATAGCCCAACGTTTTGCTTGCTTTTCAAATAGGGTGCAGTAAAAGCCATAACCAAAATCCTTATAAAAACCATTCTGTAGAATGCGCGGAAAATGCACTTCCACATTACTTCCATGATATAATATATTTTTATCCATATGACAACATCTTATTTTTTAATATTTTAATATTCTCATGAACTCAAAATTTGAACACTTACTTCCTGGTGAAATTAACTTCCTGTAATTTCATAATTATAATTTTGTTTAATTAATATATGCTATTTTTCGCATATAAATTTTCCCCAATGTCTGCAACGGGAAAGCTAACTAATGCGGTTAAGTAAACTTGAGAAGATTAATGATTCCCGTTTTATTACTTATTCTAATAACTATTTATCCTGTAAAATGCTCATTTTTTAAAAATTGTGGAGCTTTTTCATAAAATTCTATTTTAAGATTTACTTCATATGTAAATTACTATTTGTGTGCCTACTGTTGAGTTCACTATCGGTAAAAATGTTTTCAAATTCGGCGACAAAGTTATTTTTAAGTTCAATCATATAAAAATAAGGTTGATTTTAAATTATGGCTTATGAGGTTCTTTTAAATTGTAAAAGATTTAAACTAATGTTTGATAATATCATTTGTAGACATAATCTAGACCATGATAAAAAGTGATTAATTTCATTTTATTCATTTTCTTTTTTGGCGATAATATGGCATGGCGTTGCATAGTATGCGATTGTGTCATTGAAGGCGATGAATTGCCTGAAAATTTTGAAGAAGTAAATGAATAGTATTTCAAATACTTCACCTCTATTTTTTCCACCAAACCATTATCCAATCGGCCTTGTCCTTGACGTTATAGTACTTTCCTGTTTTCTCATCATAAGTGAGGATCCTTTCAAGATAATCTCTCAAAAGCTCTTTTTGCTCATCGGAATAAAGGTCAAGGCGGAACTTGCCGTTGTCTATTGCCTCATCGATGCTGTCGTATTGGCGGTAGTTGTTCAAGTCAAACCTTTCGATGTTTGCATAGATTCCCATGTTGTATAATATGTTGAAGAAGTAGTTGTAGTCCGGAAAGTCTTCCGTTTTGATTCCGAGTTCCCTGTCGAAGTCCTTTTCTATCTTTTTGTTTTCAGGCCCAAAAATGGTTATGAAGACGTATTTGTTGGCTATTTTATCCAATTCACGCAAAACGTCAGTGATAGGAATGATTCCGTTGAGGGATCTTGAGCATACTACAACGTCGACATCGCCTATTTCGCCGTAGCTAATCTCTTCAATAGGTTTCAGTATTGTTTCTATATTGTCAATGTCATTGTCTGTGGCTCTTTTTTCGAGGTATTCGAGCATTTTCGGTGATGAATCAACGCCGATTACCTTTTTCACCCTTTTGGCCAGGGGAACAGTAATTGACCCTTCGCCGCATCCAACATCAAGGACGGTGTCGTTTTCATCCAGCTTCAGCATGTCGAAGAGTGCTGTCTGGTAGTCTTCCTTTCTTGTCCTTTTGAAAAATCCTGGTGCCGCATCATCCCAGTTCTTGTTTATCTTGCCTTCAAGCCTTTCAGCCCAAAACTCCTCCCATTTGACTTCATTCGGGTTTTCAATGCATTGCTTCATCTTCACACCTTTGTCTTTCCGGAGAGGATATTCTTATAATCTTCATAGTTTTCTTTCAGAAGTCTTGGAATGTCCAGCTCATATGGGCAGTTGTCAACGCAGGAACAGCATTCAATGCAGTTTTCCGTTTCAGCCATTGTTTTTTGCCATTCTTCGGTTAAATGGGGTTCTGTCGGAAATCTCCTGACCCAAAGTGACATTCTTGCACAGATATTAATTTTTATTCCTTCAGGACATGGCATGCAGTATCCGCAGCCTCTGCAGAAGTTTTCTCCAAGTTCCATTTTGTCGTTTTCAATGAGTGACATCAAATCATCATTTAGAATAGTATTCTCGTCATATGAGAGGAATTCATCAAGTTCTGAGATTTTCTGGATTCCCCAAATCGGCAGGACATTGTCGAACTGGTTCAGGAATGCGAAGCTTGCTTTTGAATTTGTTATCAGCCCTCCGCCCATGGCCTTCATAGCAATGAAGCCGACATCCAAATCTTTGCATTTGTTGACCAGCTCTATCTCTTCATCGCCGCTTAAATATGAAAAAGGATATTGCAGGGTTTCATAAAGTCCGCTTTCAATAGCTTCATGGGCAAATGTGATTTTATGGGTTGTTATTCCGATGTGTCTCACCATTCCCTTTTTCTTAGCTTCAAGCATGGCCTTGTATAATCCGTCATCCTCTTTTGGAACAAAGGAGATGTTGTGGAATTGATACAAGTCCAGGTAATCTGTTTTTAAGCTTTCAAGGGAGGTTTCCAAATCGCTCCAAAAGTCATCTACAGTTTCAGCTCCTGTTTTGCTTGCAAGATAAATCTTTTCACGGGGGATGTCCTCAAAGGCATTTCCCATCTTCTCTTCACTGTCAGTATAAAAGTGTGCGGTATCGTAAAAATTGATTCCGTTGTCATATGCCTTCTTAAGTATTTCAACAGCTTCATCCATATTGCATCTCTGAATCGGAAGCGCTCCAAATCCGTTTTTGTTCACTTCTAAATTGGTTTTGCCAAGTCTCATTATGTCAAGCCCCTATAATTCTTAATGTTTATATATCTTCAATAAGATAAATAATATTGCTTATTTTTATGAATTTATTGAATTAGTGATGATTATATGAATGATTTGGAAGAAATTGTCTATAAACATGCCCTGCTCAATGCGGCCAAACATAAGGGGTCTGCAAATCCCGGAGCCGTAATGGGTTCAATCATGGCAAACGAACCTGAACTGAGAAGTAAGGCAAAGGAAATCGGACCGATGTCCGGAAAGATTGTAGCAAAGGTAAACGCATTAAGTCCCGAAGAGCAGGCAAATGAAATGGAAAAGTTAGGCATTGTTGTAGAAGACAAAAAGCCGAAAGCAAAAGAGGTTGGCCTGCAGGAACTTCCGGGAACTCATGAAAACATTGTTTTGAGATTTGCGCCAAATCCAAGCGGACCATTGCACATCGGACACTCCCGTGCTGCTGTTCCTAACGGGGAATATGTAAAAAGGCATAACGGCAAACTGATATTGAGAATCGAAGACACCGACCCTAAAAGGGTATATGAACCTGCCTATGAAATGATTCCCGAGGACCTTGAATGGCTGGGAGTCAAAGCGGATGAAATTATTTACCAATCCGACAGGTTTGAAACCTATTATGATTACGCCCGCCAGATGATTGAAAAGGGTGCGGCATACATGTGTACCTGTGACGGTGCAACCTTCAAGGAGCTTAAGGACAACTGCAAAGCATGTCCGTGCAGAGACAATTCCGTTGAAGAGAACCTGGAATTGTGGGACAAGTTCGATACAATGGAAGCTGGGGAAGCTGTTTTAAGGGTTAAAACTGACATCAACCACAAGAACCCTGCAATCCGTGACTGGGTAGCTATGAGGCTTGTTGACGAAATCCACCCACGCCTCGGCACAAAATACCGGATATATCCTATGATGAACTTCTCAGTTGCAGTGGATGACCATCTCATGGGACTGACTCACGTATTGAGGGGAAAGGACCATTTGGCAAACACTGAAAAGCAGAAGTACCTCTACGACCACATGGGTTGGGATGTGCCTGAATACATCCACTACGGAAGGCTCAAGATGGAAGACATTGCATTAAGCACCTCAAAGGCCAAGGAAGGAATAGAAAACGGAACATACTCAGGATGGGACGACCCAAGACTTGGAACATTAAGGGCTATTGCAAGACGTGGAATAGATCCTAAAACAATATATGAACTAATCATTGAAATGGGAGTCAAGATGGCGGACTCAGCAATCAGCTGGAAAAAGATCTATGGTTTGAACCGCAACTTCCTCGAACCGATTGCAAACAGGTATTTCTTCTGCGAAGAGCCAGTGGAAATCACTGTTGACGGTTATGCTGACGGCAGGATTGATGTCGAAAGACCGCTTCACGCAGACCATCCTGATAGAGGAAACAGGATATTGCCGTTTGACGGTAATGCTTATTTGGCTAAAGATGACATTAAAGACGGCATGTTCAGACTTATGGATGCAGTAAATGTCGACATTAACGGTGATGAAATCAAATATCACTCCACATCCTTTGAGGATGCACGTGATGCAAAGGCAAGAATCATCCAATGGGTTCCTGTAGATGAAAACGTCAATGTCAAAATCGTCATGGATGATGCATCAGTCAAAACCGGTTTGGGAGAATCCGCATTAAATGATTTGAAAGTCGGTGATGTGGTGCAGTTTGAAAGGGTAGGATTTGCACGTCTAGATGAGATTGCAGACGATGGACTGATATTCTACTATGCGCATAAATAGGTGATTTTGTGACACTTTTCTCAAACGGTTTTTCAACACTTAAAATGCCTGAAGGTTATGACCAGATTCCTCCAAAGGATGAGTTTACAGACCTTTATCTGGTAAACACTGCAATTCCAATGTCCATTAAGTTTTCAACAACCCCTACATTGTCAGGGCTTCCGGAAATAATGGAAGGAATTGAAAACAACCTAAAAAACAACGATAAGATTGAAATTGTAGCATCAGATTTCACTGTCATAAACGGAAAGATTTTCTACATGATAGTCTCAGCATTTTCCGACGGCGAAAATCAAATCAGACGTAATGAATTTTTATATGTGGAAGATGACAATCTCTACATTTTCGAATTCACCTATCCGTATGCTGACAGGGAATTGGATGATTTCTATTTGGACATTATCCGTTCATTAAAGATTATCGTTCCGAAATACATTGTCGAGAACGGAAGCTACAGACTGAATAAGGAAGAGTAACTTCTTTCTTAACTTTTTTTTTATTTGGCTGATTTTGACATTACCATTGACATATAGCGATTTTGGTTGTGATTTTCTTTGGGAATATATTTTTGAAATGTCTGCCGTTAATGTTAAACACAAATTATATCACTCATTCATAATATATTGATATTCATGGATAACATGAAGCATTCAATACTGGTTTTACTTGCAATTGTATGATTCTTATTTCTGTGTCTGTGATTAGTGCAGATGAGGATTTACAGCTTTCAGCTGAGGATAGGACATTTTCTGCGATGGGGAATAGTGTAGGATATTCTCAGGACAGCTTTCTTCATGCAATTCTTACCCGTGATGCCAATGCGCAGCTGATGCAGTTTGAGGTTGAAAACCTAAACAATCCGACAGAATACAATGTCACTATCTCCGAAAGCGATTACGATCAATTGAAAGTGGCTAAAAACAATGGCGAGATAAAGGAAATTCAAATAAAAACCAACCAGTCTGTCATCGTCAAGCAGCCAATCATTGAAAATTACACAAAGGAGATTTTTTCAAAGGAATACTATGACGAGGAAAGTTTTGAAAAGGATTTAAAAACTCTAGAAGATAAGTTCATCTTTGACAGTGATGCTGAGGTAAACGTCACCAATCATACAAATCCGTCAAATGGCAAGGATTATAAGAAAATCACTGTCAATAAAACATTTTATGTCGTTAAATCATTTGTTGATTGTCCTGAGCAGATTACTGCCCATGTCGTTGTAAATGATATGCAGGCAGATGGCAAGGATTGGGTCTTTTTCAATGCCCAAAGTCTGGGAATAGGTGGAGTTTTGGCTTCGGACCATATTGATATTTGAGCCAATTAATTTTTAAAAATCGTCTAATTTGAAGTTGCATTTTACTTTAATACTGCCATCATAAAATGACAGTTGTTAATGTTAACTTATGTTTTTCTTAATTGATTTTCACATTACCATCAACGTTTTCCATTTTTTAACTGTATTTCATTTTGGGATATATATCACATTCTACTTTTTACCTGTTTTTTACAAATTCCAATCGTTAAGAGTGCGACCCACAATTATAATACTTAATAGGTTATTTGTATTATTAAT
>NZ_CAMVPN010000039.1 GCF_947169325.1 uncultured Methanobrevibacter sp.
ATCTATTATCCTTGCCATATAGCCAACCTGGGTTTCCATCGGTTTCATGGCAATCTCAGCACCCTTTTCCTCAAGTTTTTTGACCTCTTCATTGATGTCCTCGACGTCCATTCCGATGGAATATATTCCTGTTTCAAAGGCATCACTTTCAATCAGCTCAAGGCCTGCAAAGCCGTCACCGTTTAAAAGCACGATTTTTCCTCCGGGAACATCGAATTCCTCATCAAATGTAAAATCAAAGGTTTCTGTGTAATATTTGACGCTTTCCTCAATGTCATTGACTATCATAGTGGCATATCTGATTTTCATGTTACTATGTTTATCCTAAAAGCTTAAAAAGATATTTGAAGATTTGACATTAACGGCGGCAATCTGGCATTTGAAACTGACTTTTGAAAAGTCCTTGATATATATCCCCGTCTGAAACCTGGTTTGATTTTAAAAATAGCTTTCGTTAATGTCAGTGAGGGCCCATCAGATTAAAAGAAAAAAAATAAGGTGTTGATTTAATAAGGGCATGCTTTAAAATATTAAAAAGAAAAAATCAGTCCCCTATTGTGATGCATTCGTTGGGACACATGTCCACGCATGTCTCGCAGTAGCTGCACTCGTCCGGGTCGTTGATGGTGAGTTTTCCATCCACAAGAATGAGAACTTCCATCGGACATACGTCTGTACAGTCTCCGCAGTTGTCACATTTGTCAGTGTCTATAGTAATTTCAGCCATTTCAATAACCTCCGAAATAATATATGTTACGCATGTTTCAAAAAGTTTTCTAAAGCCTACCTTTTGATTTTCTCCATCAGTCCGGACATCCTTGCATAGTGGAACATGTAGAGCTGAACGTAACCGGCATTGTTGCCGAATTCCTCCATTCCGAACTCGCGAACCTTGGAAACGGGAATGTCCTTACCTTCAAAATAAAGATGGGATACAATGCGCTTTATCCAGACGTCAGAGGGAAATGCCTCCCTGAAGTTGAAGCCGTAAAGCAGTATGCAGTCGGCCACCTTCGGACCCACACCTGGAACCTTCATGATTGTCTCGAATGCTTCGTCATAGCTCATTTTGCCAATTTCTGAAAGGTCCATTTCAAGTGTAAAAATTTCTGAAGCTTTTTTCATATAGGGTGCGCGATATCCTACCCCACATGATTTAAGATTGTTTCCACTGCATTTTCCGCAAACCAACGATTCTTCATCCTCATCCTCAAATAAATCCTGAATGACAGATTTGTCCGGGAAAGTCCAGTAATTCTCGAAATGATTCTCTCCCCATTTCATTTTCATGTCGCTTATGGATTTTGTCCATCTTTTGATGGAATTGTTGGCTGAGCATATTGAGGATATTATGCATTCAAACTCATCCTTTGCAAGAAATAGTCTAAGGCCATTGCAGAACTCGCTCATCTCTGATAGCTCCGGCTGGTTGGATAAATACTTATAAAATTTATTCAAATCAAAATCCAAGTCGTAGATGTGAGTTAAAGTGGAAACAGCATCCTTTTTAGAAACATCACCCGTAAAACTAAAATCCAAATATTCGCCGGATTGCCTTACATCGAATAGGACAGGTTTTTCATTGACAATGACGACTTCCCTGAATACACCATCGGATTCTGCCCATGGAGGCTGTGAGGTCTGACCGGACATTTGGGTCAGCTGCAAATCAATAGGTGCCTTTATAATCATAATCTGACAGCCACATCGTTTTCTTTGAGGTATTGCTTGACGGTTCCTATTGAATACTGGTTAAAATGAAATATGCTTGCTGCAAGGGCCGCTGAAACATCTGTCTTTTTAAAGACTTCAAGGATGTGCTTTGGCTCTCCGACGCCTCCGCTTGCGATTACCGGAATGTCGACTGAATCATTGATGGTTTTATTCAGTTCTATGTCGTATCCGTTTTGGGTTCCGTCCCCGTCCATGCTGGTTAAAAGTATTTCACCTGCTCCACGTTCCTGGCATTCCACTGCCCACTGGATTGCATCAATTCCTGTGAATTCACGTCCGCCGTAGATGCTTGTGTCAAACCAGCAGTATCCTTTGTCGGTTTCGATGACTGTTTTGTCCTTGGCATCATCGGGATGGTCGACATATCTTCTTTTTGCATCTATTCCAATAACTACCGCCTGTGAGCCGACAACCTTTGATGCTTCAGTCAGCAATTCAGGGTTCTTGATGGCTGCGGTGTTTGTTGAGCATTTATCAGCGCCTGCCTTAAGCATCTTGATGTAATCGTCAACCTTTCTTATTCCTCCTCCAACACAGATTGGCATGAACACGTTTTCTGTCAATCTGTCAATGACATCTGCCATTGTGGCTCTTCTCTCATGGGAAGCGGTGATATCCAAAACTACAACTTCATCAGCGCCTTCCTCATAGTAGCGTGTTGCAAGATCAACTGGGTTGCCTGCATATCTGATTTCCTTAAATTCAACGCCTTTGACTACACGGCCTTCGGGAACCTGCAGGTCACAATCTAGGCAGGGAATAATTCTTTTAGTTAACATAGTCATCAGTAAACAAATAAAAAAAGTAGTATTGTTTTTTAAAAAAAACAATAATATTAAGCTGAATATCTTAAAACAAAACAAAATATAGCTAAAATAACTGTAGCAATAAGAACATGCTCAGGTGCTAGTTTAGGACCTAAACTTTCTTCATCAAAGTACCTTACCAAACCTGCACCGGTTTGAGGCATAGAAATTTTATTATCTTTTTTCGCCATAATAATTCTCCATAAAAATTAATTCTATAAAAATAACTGTATATAACTATTATATTCATCATATATAAATGTTAAATTTTTTCCTTTTTTATTACCTTGATGTCACTTATTCGTGTATCCGGGTACTGACCATTCTCATCCTTTTCAACAGCCTTTACCATATCCCATATTGTTAAAAGCGCAACACTAACACCAGTGATGGCTTCCATCTCAACACCGGTTTTACCCAATGTGTTGACGGCACACCTTGCAATGATTTCATCCTCTTTTACTTCGAAATCAAGTTCTATTCCTGTCAAAGCCAAAGGATGGCAAAGAGGGATTATTGAAGAAGTGTTCTTGACGGCCTGAATTCCGGCTATCTGAGCGGTTGTGAGCACATTACCTTTCTTGATTTCCTCATTTTGAATCAAAGCAATGGTATTCTCATCCAAAAATATGCTTCCGCTAGCAATAGCTCTTCTTTTTTGATCCGGCTTTTCGCCCACTTCAACCATGTGTACTCCGCTGTCTGTTAAATGTGTAAATTCATCTGCCATAATATCATCTATTTCTCACTTACTTCCACTACATCCAGTTGTTCGCAAACCGCATTGACTCCCAGAATCTCTGAGATGTTGGGTTGGCTTCTTCCATCATCACCTGAAATCAGTTCCTTGATGTATAGGCCACCTTCTGTCTTGATGCGCATACTGAATGTTTTATCGTCAATTATTTCATATGATAAGTCTAGAACGTGCTTGACTCTTACCATATCAGTACGTCTTCTAAGCACCCTCAACGGTGTCTGCTGGTGGATTTCGTTCAATTCTGTAATATTTTCTAATTTAGCTTCGTCAAATGCCTCGTCGCATTTTACGATGGCTTCATAAACCTTATAAGTGTCAGGAGAGGACTGCTTTATTTCCGCCTTTCTTGGCCTTTCGCATGGATGGAGATTGTGGTAGGCGGTTTTACCTTCGTTTATTCTATTTATTTCCTCTTCAAGTTTCGGATAGTCAAGCTTTCTTAATCTAGGTTCCTTTATCTCTAAAACGAACGGCCTTCCGGAACCGAGCATGAGCACGTCAATGTCTTCACGTCCTGCACCATGGAACTTGGCTTCCCTTCCTTTGGTTAATTTCAATACATACTCTGAAATCAGCTCTTCAACTGATTCAGGGTACTGTTTTCCGGTGAAGTTGCATTCCTCACATCCTCTACCTTTGCATTTGGTGCATGGCCATTTTGTTTGAGGAATTCCACGCTTGAACTTGTTGTATTTTCCTTCAATATACAACGGATTAATCTGAATTTTGACTTTGGGATTTCCCTTGAGATTGACATTGAATACAATGTCCTGTCTTTCGAATTCGGCTTCCTTGTCATACCTCTCCCAGATTCCAAGGCCGATTAGCCTGTTGACTTCCTTTTTGATTGTTTCAACAGCTAAATCGAATTTTTCGGAGAGTTCCTCATCCCTTTTCTGGATGTCCTTGTCAATCTGACATCCCACAAGGAAAGTTTCGAATTCTATTCCAAGCTGATTTATCTTATCATCAATCTTTTTATACAAGTCTTCGTTTAATTTATCAAAGAGATTGTCGCAGACGACACATTCAACATCATCCAGGTCAATGCCCAATTCAGAGCAAATCTTGTCTGCCCTTTCTATGTTGTTGGTGCCTTCGATTGTCTTTGAGAGCTTGCGGCCAAGACAGTTTTTGCAGATTTTGCCGTCTGTCTCATCCAGTATGCTTTTAGCTAGTTCGTACATGTTATCTGTTCATGAATTGGCCCATCATACGGTTCATTGCACCGCCACCTAAACGTCCGCTGCGTTTTCCGATACCTTTCATGGTCTTTCTGGTGTTGTTGTAGTATTTCAGAAGTTCTTTTACTTCGCTTTCTTCAACACCGGAACCTCTTGCAATTCTGCGTATACGGGACTGCTTGATGATTTTAGGGTTCATCATTTCCTCTTCAGTCATTGAGGACATCATTATCTTATAGGAGTCTATCTTGTCCTCGGTCATCTTGGAAGCTTCCTTGGAAATCTTGTTTCCCATTCCAGGAATCATGTTGAGCACCTGCTGCATCGGACCCATGCTGTTCATCATCTCGAACTGGTTTTTCATGTCCATCAGTGTGAACTTGCCTGACATCATGTTTTTCATGGTCTTTTCGGCAACGTCCTCGTCGATGTTTTCCTCGGCCTTTTCTATAAGGGACTTTATGTCTCCCATACCCAAAAGCCTTGAGATGAACCTTTCAGGGTCAAATAGTTCGAAGTCGTCTATCCTTTCACCAGTACCGATGAATTTGATTGGAGCTCCGGTTTCTGCAACTGCTGATAGCGCTCCACCACCTTTTGCTGAACCGTCTAGCTTTGTGATTATGATTGAACCGATATCTGTTGCCTGTGAGAACGCCTTTGCCTGCTCACCGGCCTGCTGGCCTATTGTACCGTCAATTACAAGAATGGCTTCTGTAGGATTGATGATGTTGTCCAGCTCATCCATCTCTGCAATGAGGTCTTCCTCTTGCTTGTGCCTACCTGCAGTATCGAAGATGATGACTTTTCTGTTCTTGAATTCCTGAAGACCTTTCTGTGCCAAATCCAAAGCGTCCTTGTTGTTGGGATCACCATACAGCGGAACGTCCATTTCCTCAGTCAGCTGCCTCAGCTGTTCGTATGCCGCAGGCCTCCATGTGTCTGTACAGACAACGGCAGGGTTGAAACCCTTTTTCTGAAGGTATCTGCATAGTTTACCAATTGTGGTTGTCTTACCACTACCCTGAAGCCCTAAAAATAAAATCTTATAAGGCCTTTCGTTAATGTCAAGGCCGGCAGCCTCCTTTCCAAGGAGGTTTACCATCTCTTCATAGATGATGGTTATTACATGTTCCCTTGGTGTGATACCCTTTGGAGGTTCCTCTTCAAGAGCCCTTTCCTCAATTTTCTTTGATAAATCTAAAACCAATTTAATATTAACGTCTGATTGAATCAATGCACGTTGTATGTCTTTTACAACTTCCTTGATTGTTTTCTTGTCAATAACAGACATTCCCACCAATTTCTTCATTGTATTAGTGAGGTTTTCTCCTAAATTTCCGAGCATTGCCATCTTTAATCACTCATAAATAATTTCTTGTTAGCAAAATTATATAATTATATTAAAATATATTTATATCTATCTAAGTTTTAAAATTTTTTGTGTGAGACTATGTTAGAGGAAGTAATAAAATCTTTAGAGGCATCACCTATTGTGAAGAAAGGAGACTACAACTACTTCGTAAATCCAATAAGTGATGGTGTCCCTGCTATGGACCCTATAATGCTTAGGGAGTTATCTCTTGCGGTTCATAAGTATGCAAATTTGGATATTGATAAAATTGTGGCTGTTGAAGCGATGGGAATACACCTTGCAACCGCTTTGTCTCTTGCAACCGACATCCCTTTTGTTGTAATCCGTAAAAGACAGTACGGCCTTCCGGGTGAAACCGAAGTCTATCAGAAAACCGGTTACGGCTCATCAAACCTTTATGTCAATGACCTTCATGAAGGTGAAAAGATTCTGCTGATTGACGATGTCGTAAGTACCGGAGGAACACTGGTGGCACTGATTAAAACCCTGGAGGACATGGGTCTGATTTTAAAATCAGTTGTGGCAATCATCGACAAGGGAGATGGAAAAGAAATCGTTAAAAAGGAAACAGGCATTGACGTGCTCTCCATCGTTAAGCTGGATGTCATTGACGGCAAGGTAGTTATCGAAAGTACAATCGAAGATTAGAATGTCAATGTATGATATGGATCTTGACAGAGTAATCCGCAAGATCGCTTCAAAGGACGCTCAGACAGTAGGCCTTCAGTTTCCGGAAGGTCTCAAGATGCAGGCGGTCCAGATTGCAAGGAAAATCGAAGAGGAAACCGATGCCACAGTCATAATTTCAGGTGACCCATGCTTCGGAGCATGCGATGTCAGCGACTGGAAGATGAAGGGTTCTGTGGATTTGATTGTCCACTACGGCCATACCCCACTTCCACTCAAGTATGAGGTTCCAACACTTTTCATCGAAGCCTTTTCGAATGTAGACATCAAAAAGAGTCTTGAAAAGTCACTCGAAGAACTTAAGGACTATTCAAGGCTGGGACTTGTCACAACTACACAGCATCTCCATCTTCTGGCCGAAATCAAGGATTTTCTTGAAGACAACGGAAAGGAAGTTATCTTAGGATCTTCACCTTCAACAAGAAAGGGGCAGGTTCTCGGCTGCAACTTCTCGTCAATCAAAGATTTGGATGCTGAAATAATACTCTTTATAGGAAGCGGAAACTTCCACCCTCTGGGAATTCAGATGTTTTCAAATGCTCCTGTTCTTGCAATAGACCCATACAATAATGAAATCCGAAGGATGGACGAGTATGCAGATAGGATTTTAAGAATAAGATTTGCAAGGATAACCAAGGCAAGAGGCGCGAAAAAATGGGGAATCATCGTCTCATCCAAGGAAGGCCAGTACAGGATGACCCTTGCAAAGGAAATCAAAAGGACCCTAAAGGACCATGGAATGGAGGCATACATCATCATGGCCGACCATATAAATCCGGACATATTACTGCCTTACATGGAACTTGAAGCATTCGTAGTGAGCGCATGTCCAAGAATAGCCATTGACGATTCCCAAATGTATAAAAAGCCGTTGCTGACACCGCAGGAACTGGAGATTGTCCTTGACAAAAGGCAATGGGAAAACTATCAGCTGGATGAAATTTTGTTCCATGAACGCTACAAATAGTTTTAAATACATTTAAAAATATAATTATTATATTAAGAAAATTTTATAAAATCTTTATATTATTGGTGATTTTAATATGGATAAGAAAGAAGAAAGAATAGTGATGCCTGGAGATAAATTAGGAATAATCGAGCAATATCTTCCGGGAGAAGGTACTTATGACGATAATGGCGACATAAAATCATCAGTGCTTGGTAATGTTAAAATTAATCAAAAAATGAAGGTTATTTCTGTTGAGGGTTCAACCAAACCTGCTCTCCTGAAAGTTGGAGATATCGTATACGGTCAGATTACAGACATCAAGCCTCAAAGGGCCAACGTGAAAATCGACTGCATCAAAGACAATGCAAGGCCGCTGGCACTTCCGTATATGGGTGCAATCCACATATCCCAGGCCAAAAAGGATTATCTTGAAAAATTATCAGACGCCTTTAGGATAGGGGACATCATTCAGGCAAAAGTCGTTAAGGTAACCGGAGACAACATTGATCTGGGCACCGTGGACGATGACTGCGGAGTGCTTAAGGCAATGTGTACCCGCTGCAGGGACTTCATGCATACAACCTCAAAGGCAAATGAGCTTCAGTGTAATACTTGTAACAAGAAAGAAAGACGTAAAGTCTCTAAAAACTATGTCAATGAATTATAGGTAGATAAAATGGAAAATTTTGAAATTATTGAGGATAAAACTTTAGAATTAACATTTATGGTAAAAGATGAAAGTCACGGAGTCTGCAACGCATTAAGGCACATCCTGATGCAGGACCCTGATGTGGAATACGCTGTTTACAGCATCGACCACCCGCTTACCGGCAAACCGGAAATGACAATCAAGACAAAAAGGGGAAAAAGACCTAGAGTCGTTTTGAAAAAGGCAGCAGAAGAACTCCAGAAAGAAAGTGCAGACTTTAAGAAACTTATCGATGAAGCTTTATAGCTTCAATTATTTTTTTTATGTGATTTGATGTCAAATTACAAAAACCCTTCAGTTACAGCGGACATCTTTATTTTTGATGACAATTTGAATTTTATTTTGATTAAAAGAAAAAACGATCCGTATAAGGACTGCTGGGCGCTTCCGGGAGGATTTGTTGAATACGGCGAAAGCGTGGAAAACGCTGCAGTGAGGGAAGCGAAAGAGGAAACCAGCATAGACGTTGAACTTATGGATCTAGTCAGCGTTTACTCAGAGCCTGACAGGGACCCGAGAGGACATACAATCACAGTTGCATTCACGGCCAAAGGTAATTTCAATGACAGAAAGGCCGATGACGATGCAAAGGACATAGAAATATTTTCACACGACAGATTAAGTGAAATCAGTCTTGCATTTGACCATGAAAAAATAATTGAAGACTGCTTAAAAAAGGCAAAAGAGAACTTATAAGGACATATATTTAAATAATTTGAAAATAAAATTAATTGAATATATAGAGTTAAAATAAAAAAATTAATAGAGGCGAGTTAAATGGAATTTTGTCCTGAATGCGGAGCGATGATGCTTCCGAACAACGGCATTTTAAAATGCAATTCATGCGGATATTCAAATGAAATGAAAGACAGTGAAGACTACAAGCTTTCAGGAGATATCGAAGAGCATGAAAACGTCAAGATGCTCGGTGATGTCGAAGACATGCGTTCGACCATAAACGAAACCTGTCCTGAATGCGGACACGATAAAGCTTATTATGAATTAAAACAAACCCGTAGTGCTGATGAAGCACCTACACGTATCTTTACATGTGCCAAATGTAAACATACCTGGAGAGCCTATCACTGAGGTCTTTTAATGAAGGATTCTAAAGATAAAGAGCACAGGATTTCAAATCTCAAGGATATGATTGACAGCGTTTCAGCCAATGATGTCGAAGAGATTCCTGAAGACATTGAAGAGGACGCTGAGCTAATCAGCTACCTCAACGAAGATCCTGAAGACTACAAGGATTATTCAATCAATGACGAGTTCATCTACCATCCGGATGAAGATGACGGAAGTGCTGTTAATTTAGAAGATGCTTCAATCGATGAAGATTATTTAATCAAGACCCCTAGTGAAAAGAAAATAGAAGAGGATGAAGACTACGAGGATGATTCACTCGACGAATTTTCAGGAGAGATAAGCGAAAGCTTTGACAATCTAATAAATGCAAAGGTCGGAAGGACACCTATTCTTGCGGTCGTCAGCGCATTTTTAGGATTGCTTCTCATTGCCGTCGGTGCATACATATTTTCATTAAGAAGCGACAGAATCATTGATAATGTCGTTTCCGGTGAAAATAACTTTATATCAGTCATATTTTTAATATTCGGATTACTGTTACTCGTTTACGGATTGTACAGAATAATCGGATTCAAGAATCCCTTGGCAAGTTTGTCTAACAGAATTGATTCCGTTGAAGATGAAACCAAACAGGAATCAAGCGAAAAAGACGAACCAGAAGAAAAGGCACTCCCTAAAAGTAACATTCCACTAGACAAGGAATCTTACAAGGTAGGGGAATTCAGTTTTAAAGACTTGAAAAATAAATTCAAAAAACCATCCACCCCGAAAAACCAGACACCAACACAGGAAGAGCTTGATAAAATCCCACCTGCTCGTGAAAAACCTGAATCAAAAAAAGGTTTGACCGCTGAAGAGATTGAAGAGATGGAATATAAGCAGGCGGTTCTTGAACACGAATCCATTGACGATATTTTTGCTGAAGTTGAAGACATTGACGACATTCCTATCATTTCTCTAGACAGCGAAGATGATAAAAAATAATTAATTTAATATTTTGGGCCTGTAGTCTAGTCAGGATATGACGCAGGACTTCGGATCCTGAGGTCGGGGGTTCAAATCCCTCCAGGTCCGCCTATTTCTTAACCCTAACGACAGCTTCCTTGAAAAAGTCAGGAATCAGTGAACGGTACATCGGGCTTTTAAAGAGCATGTTAATGTCGCTGTCGATAATGTATGTGTAGCAGGAATCGTCTTCGGCCCTCATTCCACGGCCATAGGCCTGCATGAGAGTCATCACAGTCTTGTATGCATACCATTTCTTGTCCCTTTTCATTCTCATGTTGACCTGCTTGTCTCCGAGATACGGGAAAGGCATCTTGTAGATGATCTGGAACCTGCATTTGTCATAAGGCAAATCGACACCCTCACTCATTGACGGTGAGACAAGAACAAGAGGATTTTCATCCTTTTCAAAGAAATTAAGAATCTGTTCCCTGTTTTTGGATGTGTGTGAAACAAGCCTTGAATTATAAAGGTTATTTAGAATGTACTGCTGGCACTTGTAGCTGTGGGTGTGAATGAGACCCTTGTCGCCTTCATGCTTTTTCAGGATTTCCTGAAGGATAGGTATTGTCTTTGGAGCTGTGTCCTTGATTCTGTTTGCAGACATCTTACCTGCCAAATCAAGAATTATCGGCCTTTTTTCCTTTGTAAACGGACTGTCCACCTTGATATGATATACTTCATTAGGATTCAATCCCAGCCATTTGGAAAACATCCTGTGGGAAAGGATTGTGGCGCTCATGAATATTACGACATCACCGTACTTCAAAAGATTGTCCTTGGCGTAGTGGTGCACCCTCAACGGCTTGAATACGACTCCGTTTTCATCCGCATCGATTACCCAGTTTTTAGGTTCCTTTTCCAGGTTGTCGCTTAGGGTCTTGAGCCTTGCGATTGTTGATCGTATTCTGTCGGCCTTGTTTTTTGCAACGTCCTTGAGGTTTATTTCCTCATAGCTTTCACGGATTGCGCTGACTTCCATTTTCCATTCCGGAAGTTCACCATCCTTTAAGGTTTCATCTGAAATGCGTTTGCTGATGTCCTTTTCAAGTGTGCGGTTGTACAATGTGACCTCCATTGTTGCCATCAGCTTGTTTTCTATGTTGTGGGCCTCGTCCAAAATCAGCAGTGAGCGTGGAGAGAAATGCTTTACGTAATTGAGCTCTACGATTGCATAGTCATAGTTCATCAATGTTATCGGAGAGTTGATTGCATTTGTCTTCTGGTTCCAGTAGTGGCAGTGCTCAGGTGACTGGTAGAATACCGCCCCACCATATGAATCCTCAAATGCCAGTTCTGCATCAAGTGAAGGGTTCTTTGCAACGCCGTACGGACAGAAGAAGTTCTTTGATGAAGGTGCTGTCTTGCACGCCCCCATGTCACAGCTTACCTCAAGCTGCTGGTTGAGGCAGGCGAAGTTGTTTCTTCCCTTAACGAGAGGAAAATCAAACTCGTTGGAGTACTGAGCCTGTAGCTGCTTTGTCATTGTCAAAATGTAAGCGGATTCATACATCTTTGCCAGCGTTGTGGCGATGGCGGACTTTCCGGTTCCTGTTCCGGCTTCAAGAATGATGTATTTGTATCCTTTCCTTATTGCATCATTGATGTCCTGTATGATTTCAAGCTGACCCATTCTAGGCTCGTTGAACGGGAAATTCTCGATTATCTCATCATCGATGTGAGGATAGATTTCCTTAAGATATGCCGCAGTTCCTTCATCCAACTTATGGTCAAGAACTGAATAGATATCAGGAATCTCATCGTCAAGAATCGATGATTTTCTTGGCTTGGAAAAACTAAACAGGTTAGTCGGACCGGTTGACTTCTTATTACTTGAATTTCCGCAAGTACAGTTACTTTTTAACATTCCGCAATTCGGACAAAACATAGAATTTGACATTAAAAATATATTAGATAGGATGATATAAATAAATTATAGTAAGAGCATTTGAAAAGTAATATTTGAAATGCAATATTGAATTAAAAGTGATTATATGGCGGAAAAAGGAAAACTATATGGAATTGGTGTCGGACCTGGGGATACTGAACTGCTTACATTGAAAGCTGCAAGAATCCTCAAAAGCGTTCCGGTAGTGTTTACACCAAAATCCTCAAAGGAAAAGGAAAGTATTGCATTATCCATTGTAAAGCCAATACTGGAAGAGAGAAACGATTACAAAAGACTGATGCTTGTAACACCAATCTTTCCAATGATTGAAGACAAGGACGAGCTTGAAAAAATCTGGACAAGCGCATCCGAAATGATTGCACAATACTTGGACAGCGGAAGGGACGTTGCATTCATCACTCTTGGAGACCCTTCAGTCTTCAGTACCTATGCTTACGTTCAAAAAAGACTTATTGACAATTATGAGATTGAAACAGTCCCTGGAATCACATCATTTACTGCCTGTGCAGCTGCAAGAAACAAGGCACTGGTGGAACAGAACCAGATACTGTCAATTGTGCCTAAAATAGACGACAGATTAGGCGATGTCCTTGAATACAGCAATTCAATCGTTTTGATGAAGGCTTCAAGAAACACTTCCGAGCTGGAAGCTACAATCGAAAAGGACGAAAGAGAAAAAGAGATTTATTCCGTGCAGAACTGCACACGTGAAAATGAAAAGATAATAGAAGGATTTTCAAACGAAAAGCCTTACCTTACAACAACAATAATAAAATTTGAGGATTAGTAGGATTTGACGCCTAAAGGCTCAATTTCGAATACGCATTTTTCATCTCCCATGGTGTAGCATTGGGTTTCAATGACGCTGACGGGGAGATTGAAAAATTCCGTGAACAATCCTTCAAGTATACCTGTATCCAAAAAGCATGCAGGCTTACCTGTTTTTGGAAGCAAACCGCATTCAAAGCAGTCGTATGTGGTAACCTTGATTATCTGGCCGACATCAAAGGTCAGTCTACCAAGACCTTTCCTTTGCCAGAATGAGGCAAGGTTTTCTAAGAAAATATCCAAATCGTCATCATACAACAAATCGAATATTGATCTGCCTATACTGTTTCCTGTTGACTGGAGAATAGGGTCAATGTTGATTCCTTCCTGAATGAGCATCGCCTTTAATGTATGGAACAGCAATGTTGAGAATTCCGCATCCTCATCAACGATGTGCTTTATGAGATAATCCGCCTGGGTCTGCTCGATTTCCTTAGGCTCTGAAATGTCGACTGAACCAATGTATTTTGAGTTGAGATAGAAAATTTTCTTTCTGTTGTCGACAGGATGAACCTTATATGATATTATTCCGCTTTCCCTTAGGCTTTTAAGATGAACTGAAACCGTGGATTTTGATTTTCCTGTATTGCTAACAATTTCATCAAATTCCATGTCTCTGTCTCTGAGCATTTCTAGAATTGTAAGCTTTACTGGACTTTTTATGACATTGACGCCGATGTTTTCGTTGGAATTAGAAAAAATCTGAATAGGTTTTTGTTCGCTCATTGATTATCCTCCAAATATATAGTTATATTTAGTAATTACTATATTAATAAATATTTCTGAAAATCAAAAAACTAATTCCGTTTAATAAAATCTAAAAATCATTAAACATATTTTAATATTGAACTAAAATGAGTACTAACTGTTCGTTTAAAATATCCTAAACAGTTCGTATACTTAAATATGTAACATATTATATCCGGAACATATTCCGTGCATTTTCTGTGGTGATTTTGATGACCTCTTCTTCAGCCATGCCCAGTTCCTCCGCCATTTTTCCGGTGATGAATCTGATGTTCATTGGAATATTTATTTCTCCCCTTTTTTCTTCGGGAGGCAAATAAGGCGAATCGGTTTCGACCAGCATGTGAGTGATGCCAATCGTATTGACCGTTTTTCTTACTTTTCTGTTGTTAATGTGGGTGATTGGTCCGCCTATTCCAATATAGAAACCCATCTTGATGAATTCCTTTGCCATTTCGGCCGAACCCTGATAGCAGTGAAGGGAACCTGTGACATCATGCTTTTTTAATATGTCAAAGGTGTCCTGGATTGATTTTCTTGAATGGACAATGACGGGCAGGCAATGTTTCTCGGCAAGGCCAAGCATCCTTTCAAAGAGTTCAATCTGAGAGTCCCTATTGTCTTTCGTATGGTAATAGTCCAGGCCGATTTCACCTACTGCAACCACATTTTCATCAGACAGCTGCTTATCCAAAAGCAAAATATCATCCAGAGCAATATCATCAGCTAATGTGTAAAAATACCCCAATGCGGCATGGACATTATCGTATCTGCCGGCAAGCTCCAGCACTTCCCTGTTGCTTAATGGGCCTGTGCCGTTCAAAATCAGATGGATGTCATTTTCTGCTGCCTCTTTTATTATCTGCTCGGCGTTTTTCATTTCGCTTTTGTAAACGTGGCAGTGAGTATCTATTATCATGAAAATTTCCTTGCATTAAGTTTTTATTGTTACAATTCTAATTATTACATATAATCAAATTATACTTTTTGGTGAGCACATGGAAGGGAAGTTTTCAAGAACAGAGATGTTGGTTGGAAATGACGGAATGGAAAAATTGAAAAACGCAAAGGTTGCCGTTTTCGGACTTGGAGGCGTAGGATCATTTGTATGTGAAGGGCTTGCAAGAAGCGGTGTAGGCAATTTCGTTTTGGTGGACTTCGACAAGGTTGACGAGAGCAACATCAACAGGCAGCTGATAGCTACAGTGAACACTGTCGGCAAATACAAGACCGACCTGATGAAGGAAAGGATTCTTGAAATCAATCCTGATGCAAGCGTCGAGACCTACAGGGAATTCTATATGGCAGACTGCGAACTGGACCTCATTACAGAAGACCTCTCTTATGCTGTCGACTGCGTTGACACCATAATGGCCAAGATTGCAATCATATGCAAGTGCGACGAGCTCAACGTTCCGGTAATGTCTTCAATGGGAACCGGAAACAAACTGGACCCTACAATGTTTGAAGTGGCCGACATCTACGAGACTTCAGTCTGCCCGCTTGCAAGGATAATGAAAAAGGACCTCAAGAAAAGAAACATTGAAAAGCTTAAGGTAGTGTACTCTCCGGAAAATCCGATAAACACCAATGACTGCAAAATAAATCAGAACCAGAACACAAAATTCAAGGTGAAGGGAAGCGTCTCATTCGTGCCTTCGGTTGCCGGACTGATAATTGCCGGTGAAGTGATAAAGGACATCACCGGCAAAGATTAATGACCATTTTATATCAGTTCAAATATAAATCGTTACATGAACATTTCAAATTTATTTTCAGATGAAAAGGTAAACACCGGCAGACAGGTGGAACTGGACATTGCAAAGGCACTGTCCATCGTCTTCATGATCTTCCTTCATGTGTTCTATGTTGCCAGTGCTTTCAATTCATCGTTTAATCCGACTTTTAACTTTATTTTAATGAATCTGTTGGGAAGGCCTTATGCTGCGGTCATTTTCATGTTCTGCATGGGTGTGGGCGTGGTGTACTCAAGGCACAGCCAATGGAACGTCATGATCAAAAGAGGAGTAAACCTGATGCTTTTAGGCATTCTGGTAAATGTGTTTGAATTCATCATTCCCCATTTTGTCTGCGGATTTCTCCTGGGCAAATGGGACATATTTCCAATAGCTGACGGATTTTTGCTCTTTTGCGTTGATATCTTAGCATTTGCGGGCCTCTCATTCATCCTTATGGGAGTCCTTAAGAAATTCGAGCTTTCAAACAAGGCCCTGATTGTCATTGCTGTGGTAATGTCAATACTTGGAACCCTGTTGAAGGGCATTGATTTCGGCATTCCTGTTGTAAACCTCATCTTCTCATACTTCATCGGAGCTGCAGGAGGATTTACCGCTTTTCCACTGTTCAACTGGTTCATATTCCCTATTGCAGGATATGTCTGGGGACAGTACTTCATGAGAGCCAGGGACAAAGGCGAATTCTTCAGGTTCTGGCCTGTTCTTCTGATTGTGGCTTTGGCTTACTTTTTGATTTCCTCAAACATGTGGGGAGGTGTCGCATCAGCGGACGTTCACTTCTATTACTTCCTAAACATTCTGGATGCTCTCTTCTGCATAATCAACTGCCATGCAGTGATAGGAATGTGCTGGTGGCTGGCCAAATACCTGCCGGATTCTGTCATGAAGGCAGCCACAATATTAAGCAGCAACATCAACATGATTTACATTGCACAGTGGTTCTTTGTGCCTCTGACAATAATATTGATATCCTATTTCGCCAAGGACCTTGTTTTAAATGACATGATAACCTCAATAATCTCAATAGCCATGATAATACTGGCTACTGCCGTTGCGCTTGGGTATAAGAAACTTAGAACCGCAAAGGGATAACACCACAGCGTAGATGATTCTTTCATCTACATTCATTTTTTTAATTTCACATTAACGGCGACGAATTTCAATTGAAAACTGTTTTTTGAAAGTGTTTGATATATATCCCCATTTGAAAGTCATGTGGAAATGTGAAAAGGCTTTCGTTAATGTCAACGCCATACGATTAAATTAAACGAAAAAAGATAAGCATCAGTTTAATTGTACCAATCTTTTAGGAAAACATAGTGTCTTGGAAGTACAACAATCCATTCAAAGTTATAATTTACGAAAGATATTTTAAATCGAACCGACAGGATGGGACATGAAATTTTTTAATTTTTTATATAATTTTTTATTTTTAAAATTTTTTTGCAATAATTTTATTTTTCAGTTGTTTTTATTGTTTATTTCGTTGTATATTCTTTTTAGGTTGTGTCCTATTGTGTATAGTTTAAATTCTGTATTTACTTGTTTTAATCCTGTTGTTGTGAATTCTGTTAAATGCATGTTCTGTTTCATGTTTGCGAAGGGCAGTTCTGCTGTTTTTGAGCGTATTTTGTAGATTTTTTGTGCTTCTGTGGTTTCCATTTTTCGTTGCATTTTTATTTTGGAAATGTTTCCATAGTCGCTGATTATTCTGTATCTTTGTGTTTTGCTACAGTATTCTTGTACGGGACAGTTTTTACATTCTTTGGTCCAATGGGTGATTCTTGTTTTGTTTTTGTATTGGTATTCGCTTTTTTTGTATAGTGGTTGGCCGAGAGGACATATATACGTCATAATTTCGTAATCATAGTTAAAATTGTCTTTGGAAAATGGTTTTTCGGACAAATTTCTATTTTTTTCTTTTCTTGAGAGTTTTCGTGAGGATATGTAACCGTCAAGACCATGTTTGTCAAGATATTCTGTGTTTTCATCAGTGGAATAACCATTATCTGCACTTACTTGGTAATTAACAGGCATTTCATCGTATATTCCTGTTAAATTGGATTGTACTTGTTCCATTAATGGAAAAAGTTCGTAATGGTCTGTTGGATTGTTTGTTATGTATGATGCAACGATTATTCCTTTGTATGAGTCCACAGCGATTTGGCCATTGTAATCGTACTCCCATTTACCTTTTTTATTGACCATTAACCTTGAATCGGGGTCATTTATGCTAATTATGTCTTTTCCGGATTCATTGAGTTTTTCTTCGATTGTTTCAAGCTTTTTGTAAATTTTTTCAGGATTTTCTTCAGCTTGTTTTAAGAGGTTTTTACTGGAATCTCTCAATTTATCTTGGTCAATATCATTTTTTGAAGACTTATTAATTTTTTCTACTGTTTTTTGGAATTTTTCTTTATTTGTTAATGATTCTGGAACACTGTTTCCAGATTCATCGCCCAATTCTAAATCTTCTTCTTGATCTAATTTTATACTTTCTTCCAAGTGTTCTTTCATGATTTTTAATTGTTGTTCATTGGTTATGTTCTTTAGAAATGTTTTTGCTTTTACTTTGGTTCCATCTAAACTTAAATGATGGATTTTGATTAAATCTTCCTCTTTTGCAATCTTTAAAGTTGTTTTAAACGCTTCATCAATTAAATCAGGATAATCCAATTTGAATCTTAAAATTGTTCTATAAACTGGCTTTTGCATGCCTGCCAAGTACATATAAGCAAGGTCAGTTCTTGTTCTTCGTTCTATTTCACGTGAGGACAACCCTCCATCAAAAACGCTCATCAAAACCAATCTAAGCAACATTTCACGAGGATAAGCAGGTTCACCAGGCTTATCACGAAACTCCTTGTTCGCTTCAGAACAGTCAATTTGATCGACCACATTTTTAATAAAATAACACGGATAATCTTCAGGAATCAAATTCCTCAAGTCCATAGGCACCAACATGGTCTGATTAATAGTATCATCTTTTAAAATCATAAATAAAACAACCACAAAGATTAATTTCTATAATAAAAGATTGTACTTCATAGTATATAAAATTAAAGGAAAAATAAGCGAAAAAAAATTAAAAATCAATGGGAGTCATGTCCCATCCTGGTTTTGTAAAAAAATTGTTGGTTTGCGAATCCCCGTCGTCTATACGGCGGAGAGGTTCAACAAAACATATTCGCATTTAGCTTCATTTCTCATTGGCCATCCCCAACCGGTCAATCCGGATGATACAATCTGTTCCATATCTCCAAAATGATACTCTCCATATACTAAATGGCCAGTAAGTTGCAACATATTTCCAATTGGAAACATCTGTCCGCCATGTGTATGTCCGGAAATCTGTAAATCAGCACCCTGCTTTGAATTTTCATTATACTCTACAGGCTGGTGGTCTAAAACAACTACATATTTTGATAGATCACTTTCGTTAAGTAATTCACTAATATCAGTTCTGTCAATTGAATTTTCCCACTGTGCATCGCTTCTGCCTACAAAAACAATACTGTCATTGATTGTTATTTTTTCATCATTCAAAATTTTTATTCCGTTATCTGTTATTGTTTTATTTAATTCTTCGTCGCTGAAAGTTCTATTTCCGTTTTCATAGTCTGTTGTTGCTGGCTGTGTATCATGATTTCCAAATACATAATATGTACCATATGTTGAATTTATTCGGCCAAGTTCCTCGAATATTTCATTCATGCCTTCTTTTGATGTTCTTTCATCAACAATATCCCCACCCAAGACAACAACATCCGGTTTTAAGTCATTTATTTTAGAAATACTGTCTTTGACTAATTGCGGATTTTGAATGGTTCCATAATGAATATCACTAACCCAAACAATAGAATAAGATTCATTATCTATCTTATCTGTAGTTAAATTATACTCTGTTAATTCAATATGATTCATTCCATAAACGCCCCCAATTATTATAATTGCAAAAATACACAATGCCAAAATGCCTTTTTTATGATACTTGGGGATAAAATTCGAATATTTGTCTTTAAGCAGATATTTCCATATAATCCTTATTATGTCGGCAATTATTGATGAAATAAATAAATATAATGTTAATATTGCCGCACTTGACCATATATTTAAACAACATATAAATGCTAAAATCGGAATAATGATATTTAGACCAATTTTTTTCTTTTTTGATAGTTCAGTATTGTTTAAAGAGTATTTGACTCTAAAATATGCATAAAGTCCAATAATAATACCGAATATAATACCTATAAATAGATACTCCGGATAATAGCCTAATGTGAAAAAATGCAGCGGGTTCATACTTATAATGTGTGGATTGGACGTATAAATTTGTTTCGAATAATACTCAGAGAGAACGGATGAAAAGTAATAAGTATCTGAACTTTTGAAACTGTTCGGATAAAACTTATAAAAAAGTTCCGATACTTACTTTTTTCAGTGTTGAAACTCTGATGAAAAATTTGTTTTGTAGTTACTGATAAAACTTTTGAAACAATTGATAATATTTTCATAAAGAGTTGTTTTGATATTGTAATATTGCTTTTACTTTATTAAATTGCTTTCATTTCAAACAATAAATATTTTTACTTTCTAATTCAAAAGAATAATAAATAATTTAGTCTAATAGAGTCAAAATAAGTAAAATTATTAAAGAATAACACATGCTAAAATTTATAGTACATTCAAAATATACTATATTTTATAATACATACTAAAATTTATATTATAATACAAACATACTATAATTTATAGTACATTTTAGGAGATTAAATTATGACAGATTTGCCATGGGGAACAAATCAAAATTTAACAGATGAAGAATTTTACAATAGAGAAAGCGAATTAATAAATATTAAAAATCTCCTACAGTCAACAGGACAGGGCCACGCTCCAGATTTACTATTGACTGGAATAAGAGGTGTTGGCAAAACCGTTTTTCTTAAAAAATTAAAAAGAGAAATGGATGATGAATATTTAGTGGTTTATATCGATTTTTCAAAATCCAAATGTTATCAAAAAAATCAAATGAGCATAATCGGTTTGATGGAACATATTTTCAAAGAATTTATTAAAGAAGCAAAAAACAAAGGACTAAACACACTAGATAAGCAAATAGAAAAATATTTTAAATCAAACGACTTTAAAATCAAAGAATTCATACAAATCGATAAAATATCAATGCCAGTTTTTTCCACAGAGACAAACGAAGAAAAACTTATGGATTTCGTAATGGATTTACCTGAAAAGATATATGAAAAAAATCAGGACAAAATCAAAGGTGTTTTAATTTTCATTGATGAATTTCAACTCATAAGGGAACTGAATGACTATAAGGATTCATTTTTATGGAAATTAAGAAGTTACATTCAAAATCAAAGAAATGTAGGATATGTATTTTCTGGATCAATGAGTATGCAAGACAAATTAATTTCCGAAATTGCAAGTCAAAATGGAGCATTCGGTGGAAGAATGATTTCAATTCATCTAAATCCATTTGAAAAAGAAACTGTTAGGAATTATTTATCTGAAAAAGCACCCTACATAATATTTAGTGACGACGGTTTTGACAGATTCTACAAATGCACATCAGGAACTCCATCATATGTCAATATCTTTGCAGCACTATTGCCTATCAATCAGCAATTAGATGATAATGCCATAAAAATGCAATTTGATAAAAAAATTCAGGCCATAAGTTCTCATTTAAT
>NZ_CAMVPN010000040.1 GCF_947169325.1 uncultured Methanobrevibacter sp.
TGAAAAAATAGTAATAAAAAATATATAAAAATTATGAAAATTGTGGGTCGCACTCTTAACGGTTGTGTTTTGGCGTTTTATACTGGTTTTTAATTGCAGGATATATATCCTCAACTTTTTTCAAGTCCGATTTTTGAAATCGTTGCAGGTAATGTCGATTTCGGTTAAGGATTCAAGCGACAAGCAAATCAAATTATATAATATCAGTGCCAATATCTATTTAGGTGATAGTTTGCAAAAAGTCAAAATCACGGTTGTAAGAAAAGTAAGGCATGATGATTTGATTGAAAAATATGAAAATCCGCTGGAACATGAGTGTGACGTTGAAGAGGGTGATGTTTTTATAGCCAACGGATGGCAAAAGCCCGAAAATTTCTGTGACAGCGCATGGGAATCACTTTCTCCATTTGTTCTTGCACTGGCCAACGGTGCGGAGGATTTCTATGACGGCTGGATGAAAAATAAAAGATCAGCAATGATTTCATGCAATGACGGCTTCAGGCCAGTCAGCTTTCTTTTGGAAACAATGGATGATATTGCAGATTAACATTAGGATACAATGACCGAAATAATCGATAAAAGCTTTGATTTTTTTAAAAGGGAAATAATATTTTCAATATCATTGATATTGGCTATTTTTTCCTGCTTTTTTGTCAAACCCAGTATTGACTATTTAAATTATATCAATTGGGAAACAATCGTGCTGCTTTTTATAATAATGGTCATTGTGGAGATTTTAAAAAATCTGCAAGTTTTTGAGAGGCTGGTTCGCAAACTATTGGCAAAAATCCGAAATACCCGTGGACTTGTTTTCATCTTGGTTTTTACCTGCTTTTTAAGTTCTATTTTTATAACGAATGATGTTTCACTAATCATATTTGTGCCATTTTCCATATTGGCATTGAAAAAGGTTGACCGCACAGATTTGATTATTTTGACTGTTTCATTACAGACGATTGCGGCCAATGTGGGATGCATGGTTCTTCCAATCGGCGCCCCCCACAATATTGTAATGTATACTGTCTCAAATATTCTGTTTCAGGAATTTTTCATTTTGCTTATGCCATACATTATAGTTTCAGTCGTGTTTTTGGCTGCGTTAATGTTGTTTGTCCCGACTGATGACATCACTTTGCCGCGCATGAGCAAAATCGAGTTTGACAGGAAGGATTTCGTTAAAAGGGTTTTTCTCGGCGTTGACTATTATTTGCTTTTGACATTTATTGCTCTTTTTATTTTAATCGGAAATCTGGAAAACATTTCATTTTTCAGCTCACTTTTCAGCAAATGGATTGCTGGAAATGAGGTTTTATGGGGCGTTTTGGCATCACAGGTGATTTCCAATGTCCCTGCAGCAATGTTAATCAGTGGTTTCAGCAGCAATTATGAATCAATTATTGTGGGAATCAACATTGGAGGATTTGGAACGCTGATTGCATCAATGGCCAATTTAATATCATATAAGATTCTTGTTCGTGAATTCGATGAGTTTAAAATTAGGTATTTGGGCATATTTACACTTTTGAATGTTATTTTATTGGTGATTTTATTGGGCGTCAATGTTTTTGTTTGACATTAACGGTTGGGTTTAGAGTTTTTGTGTCCGTTTTTGAATGAGAATGTCATCAAAATCTTTTAATTTTGATTTGTTGAATCCTCGTCGTTAATGTTGATCTTTGTTGATATTTTTGACGGCAATAAATTTTGCTTTAATTTAACGAAGTGTATTTTGATTTTTTAAGTATTTTTTTCAATTGATATATTTTTTATAAACTGATTGCAATTTAATAAGTTTTCATCAATATTTCTTTAAAATCATTTTTTTACAATTATAAAGCAATATTATCATTTAAAATGAGAAATAAATAAATATTATTAGGTTAAATATAATATTATTAATTTTAAGAGGTTTTAGGATGACTTCTCAAGGAATGATATTTACAAAAAGAAATGTAATTTTCGTAAGTGATAAACAAGAAACTATGAGTGATGGTAAAACATATGGTGGATCAAACAAGATTTTTGAATTGTCTAGAATCCATTCGGCGGGGATGATGGTTAATGGTGATGCTGATTTTGAAAATGTCCCTAGAGAAACATTAATAAGGGAATTTAAAATTCAAACAAATTTCAGGAGATTTTCTACAATTGAAGAAATAAAGAAGGAATTCATTAAATTCTTATCTAGAAACACAGAATCTTCATTAGGTAAAAATTTCATTAAAAATCTTATAAGGCCTTTTAAAGAAAGTTTAATCTCCGATTTTAGTGAAGATTTGAAAACACTATTAAAAATAAACATAGAAAAGAATTGTATCCTTTCATTAAAAAATATTCTAATTTGGATAATGAATTTCATGATATCATTCCAGATGGCAAAAATAAGGAAGAATATAATCAAATAATATGGGAAATTTTTTCGAATAATTTTCAATATGAAGGAACAGGAATTATTATTGCTGGATTTAACTTAAAAAGCCATTATCCTTCATTTGTAGAGATTACTATCTATTGCAACGACGAAGGGGAAATAATTCATGAAGAAATAGATTCAGCAGTTGATTGCAGTGAACCTTTTTTAAAAGTTTTTGCAATCAATGAAGAAGCATATACTTTCATAACTGGAGTCAATAGTGAATTCATTGATTTCATACTGCAGTATATTGATGATGCTAATGAATCTGTTATAAACAATCTAAAATGGAGTTTTAAAAAAGAGAATATAGTGGAATGTGATAAGATTATTGAAATAATTAAAAATGCATTGCAAAAAGAATATTCTAAAGTATCTGGCGACATTGATGATTTCAGATTAGATTCAATTGAATATACTTCTTATTCTATAGAAAACCTTCCAGAATGGTTACTTTGTATTTTTGCAGAGTTATTAATTAGATTAACTGTAGTAAAGCAAAAAACAACTTCTGAAATTGAGTCTGTAAGTATTTCCACTGATATTTTAATAATGGCCAAAACTGAAGACTTTAAATGGATTAAAAACGATGAAAGAATAGTTTAAATACTATGAATTCAAAGTTATTACTAACTGGTGATAATAAGAATTTTGTTCCAAAAGAAAAATCTAGAGAAGCTATTAAAAATCTCCTTGAAAAACGTCAAAGGAGAAGTGATGCTGAAGAAGCTGAAAGACGTAAGAACTATGTCTGTATAATCAATACGGAATAAATTTTTAATGGTGCGAATTAAATCGTACCTTTAATCTAATTTTTTAAATTTTTAAAAAAGAAAATTAAAACAAGTTAAACTTATTTAACTTGCTTGTAACGTGTTAAAATGCCCTTTACAGAATTAATTTTGTATTTAGTTTTATTAATTAAATTTTCGTTTAAATTTGAGGATAAGTTAACATATATTTTTTCTAAATCATTCATCCCATAAATCTGCAACTTTATTTGCAATGTACACGCAGCAGTCAACGCATGGGGACTTGTCCTCTCCATTATTGGTTATTGTGCCACAGCATACGCTTCCGTATTCTTCCTTAAATGAATTGAATATTTCCTTGGCGTTGGCCTTGATTTTTGACGGATTATCAACAACTAATCCATTGGCTATCAATGCACCGGTTACTGCACCGCAGGTTCCCTCATCGAATGTTCCCCCGATTCCGCCTGCAAATCCGCATCCCAATTTCACCATTTCAGCTTGAGAGATTGGATATTCGGCGGTTTCGCAAAGACCCATTAAAGTTGACTCTGAACAGCTTTTGAATTCTCTGTATTCTCTGATTTTCTCTTCTAAAATTTTTTTGTCAAGTTTCATAATGCAACCCTCTGAATTTGTTAATTAATTATATAAATTAAGAATTTAAAATAATTATTTGTTAAAATTTGTGAGTTGATAAAAATTATACATCCAAGACCAAGTCCAATTGCGGCTACTCTTTATACTTTAAGGGACATGAACGTAGATGTCATTGTAATGCACGGACCTACTGGGTGCTGTTTTAGAACAGCCAGGCTTTTAGAGGGTGACGGTGTGCGTGTTGTGACCACAGGAATGTCTGAAAACGATTTTATATTGGGTGCCGGTGAAAAGTTAGTAGACACGTTGACTGAAGCTTATGATGAGTTTGAACCAAAATTGATGGGCATTGCAGGAACATGTGCAAGCATGATTATCGGTGAGGATTTAAAGGAAGCAATTGCCACTGCAGATTTGCCGTGCACTGTCATTCCGGTCGAATCCCATGGAGGATCAGGTGAAGGCGACAATACCGTCGGCGCAATCATGGTATTGGATGCTGCTGTTGAATGCGGCGTGATACCTCGTGAAGAGGCTGACAGGCAGATTGAAATGCTTGAAAAGGCAACAGAAGTTGAAAAGACCCGTGGAATGGCGCAGGGCAAATACATAAAACCTAATTTCGGAGATTCAAAGGAGAATGTTGCAAAAACTGTTGTCAATGCCCTGAAGGACAACAAAAAGGTTGCTTTTGTCCTTAACGTTAAAAAGGAAACATCATATCTGTTTGCAGATATTATCAATTTCGACTACAGTGAGATTAATCCTGACAATAAGCCAATCTTTGTGGCCAATCTGGATGAAAACATAGGCCTTCCAAGGATAAGGCAGCATGCGGTAAACATCAAAAGCCAATTGGATATTGTGCCTGATTACATTACCGGCGGGCTTGACGAATATCCTATTACAGGAAATGTGGCTGCAGAATACCTGAAGGATAAGGATTTGGACTTGATTGTTGTATTCGGTGTTCCTCATGCATTTCCAATCGAGGAATTCGACGTCGAATCAGTTGCAGTGACAGATGGCCCACGTCTTGTTGAGCCTTTAAGGGATTTGGGTTTTACACATGTCGTTGCAGAGCTTGATGCACATTCAAAAACCCTGGGAACTGATGAAATTGTCTTTTCAGACTTTGGAGGAATGATAAGGGCAGCTATCGGGTGGTTGGAGAAATGATTACCATTATTGATTATAAAAGCGGAAACCTCAAAAGCATTTCCAACGGATTTAAAAAGATTGGATGTGACTATCAAATCACGGATGACAAAGAAATCATAGCAGACAGTGACTACTTGGTGTTGCCTGGTGTCGGCGCCTTTGGAAGTGCAATAGAAAACTTAAAACCGTTTGAAGATGTCATTAACGAACATGTCAATGACGACAAGCCGTTTTTAGGAATATGCCTTGGCCAGCAGGTGCTTATGGGTTCCAGCGAGGAATCTCCCGGCGTTAAAGGTCTTGACCTATTCAAGGGGCATGTCGAAAGGCTTCCTGAAGGAGTAAAGATACCTCACATGGGCTGGAACAAACTGAAAGTCCTGAATGATTCACCTATTCTGGAAGGCATTGATGGCGAATATTTCTATTTTGTCCACTCCTATCATGTTGTTCCGGATGATGAAAATATCATTGCGGGAGTTTGTGATTATGGAGGAGATGTTGTTGCATCTTTATGTCAAAACAATTTGTTTTCAACACAGTTTCACCCGGAAAAAAGCGGAGTGGCTGGACTTAAGATTTTAAAGAATTTCACCAATTTGGAGATTTGAACATGGATATAGAAGGATTTGTAAGAGCAAGAATAGATGATTATGATTATAACGACCTGGCAGAAATATTGGCTGTCAGGATAAGAGAATACAAGAAAATATCAGAGGAAAACTCAGTTGAGATGGCAAAAGCGGTTATAGATGAAGTTTCAACTACCCTGAAATTGCAGGAAAGCGATGACGAGTTTTTAAAGGAAATTGCAAGCGTCAACAAGGCTGATGTGCTAATGGGTGAGATGGGAGTAGGTTCCCGAGGTGCAGGAGACTTTTTTGTCCACAGAAAAATCGCAGAAATCGTGTCATCAACAAACACTGCATCACTTGTAAACCCGTCAGAACAGGACGACGGTGGTGTCGTAAAGGCATCTGTCAAAAACGATGAGGTCTACATTACCACTGCCGTTGACGGAATACACTCACGTTTAAGCGAATATCCATTTTTAGGCGGTTTTCATGTAACCCGTGCAACCTTAAGGGATGTTTGTGTCATGGGAGCAGATCCTGTTGCAATCCTAAGCGACGTTCACCTTGCAGATGACGGGGATGTCGCCAAGATATTTGACTTTACTGCAGGTGTTGCAGCGGTATCAGAGCTTGTTGATGTGCCGATAGTTGCTGGAAGTACACTGCGTGTCGGAGGAGACATGGTATTGGGCGACAGATTCGTATCAGCAGTCGGAAGTGTAGGAGTGTCAGCATATCCTCCAACAGCAAGAAAAGGAGCAACCGAAGGTGATGTGATTCTTTTAACCGAAGGTTCCGGCGGAGGAACAATAACAACAACTGCATTATATAACGGTTTCTTTGATGTGGTATGGGATACAATGAACGTAAATTTCGTTCAGGCATCACATGCATTGTTTGAAGCTGATTTGGTAAAGGATATCCATGCAATGACTGACGTGACAAACGGAGGTCTTAGGGGAGATGCCCACGAAATCTCAAACACAACCGGTGTCGGATTGGAATTCCATGAAAAAGAAATCAGAAAAATGGTCGCACCAAATGTGCTTAACATGCTTGAAACATTAAATATCGACCCATTAGGCGTATCAACAGATTCATTAATGTTAATTGCACCTCCGGAAATCGTTGGGGATATTAAGAAGGCAGTTACAAAATATGATGTTGCAATATCTGAAATTGGTGAAGTCAACAACTCCGGTGAGCCAATATTAATCAAAGAAGATTCAACCGAGGAAAAATTGGTTCCGTTATTCAGAGAAGCTGCATATACCAAAATCAAAAAACTTGTTGGTGAAACAACTCCTGAAGACTTTGAGCAAATGAAGGAAAAAGTTCAAAAGGCTTCTGATGCAGCTATTGCCAAAAAAGAAAAAGTTATTAAACATATTCTTGGAAATTAAAATTAAGAGAAATTGCTAAATTTCTCTTTATTTCATCCTTCTTTTAAAATCCTTTTTACTCCAGGATGATACGGCCTATGTCTTTCATAATGTGGTGGAAAATCTTTATTAGGTGCTGTAGGGTCTTTTAATGTTCTCTTGATGTTTTTTAATTTATTTTCATTCATTATATCCCTCTTTTTGTTTTTTTTTCAATTGATGGTAGTTTATATCTTAATTGTATATATTTTTTGTTATTCTAAACTGTTTGATAAAAATATTCCATTTTGATTTAATATATTTTACTTACATTTTTTTGGTTAAAATAATTTATACAAGCATGATGGATGGATAAAATTAAATCTTGTAACTCTTCATCTTCTTCAATAAATTTAATTTTTAATCCAATCTCTCTACATTTTTTAGGAGACAAATTCCTGGAATGGCTTTTTGTAGCTTCTCCTAATGTGAGTTCGTATACTATTTTATCGATTATTGCTGGATTATCATCTTTAAACATAGAGTATTTCAATGATTTTTCTAAAATCTCTTTTGCCCAATCCATAGAATTTTTACATTCGAATAAGAAATTAACAGGATATTTGTCAAGTAATATTCTCCAATAAGGTACGCTTTTTGGATTTTCTTCAATTTCTTTTTTAGCTAACTCAAATTCTTCTATTACTGTTCTTGCTGGAATTCCGTATATCTGTGGATCTGCTGGACCTAAACTTGAATGTTTGCCCATTAATATTTCTTTGCATGAGCAAGCAATCATTGTTCCTCCAGACATTGCCATTTGTGGTATGATTGCCCTAATGTTTTCACCAAAAATAGCATGTAAATAATCAATTAGGGATTCAGTAGCACTCACAGCTCCGCCGGGAGTATGTAATATCAAATCTAGCCCTTTAGATTTATCTAAACCTTTAATTATTGTCATGAAAACATTTTTATCCATTGAGTCAATGGAACTTTCATAATCATCAACTGTTAACCAACCGGAATAATATACAATAACATTCCTTCCGGTTTTTTCATGTAATTCTTGAGCATATTTAATTATTGTTGTTTTTGGATCATTTTCATTTTTAATTTCTATATATGTGGCCATAATATCATCTTTTTTTCAAGACATCAACCCTCATCACATCTTGAATCATCGGGGTCAATGTCAGATTTTTCGTAATGGCTATTTTGCAAGGGGTTCTATATATTTCTAGTAGAAGTGCGACTGCGTGCAGAAGCACAAATGCACAAGTGCACACTTCATAACTTTTTATTTAACTGGAACTCCAATTCTGAATCATGTTAGACGATAAAGGAAGTTTTTATTTGATAGAATCAATTTTGGCAATAGCCATTTTATTAATGGCCATTTTTGTTGTAAACACGGTAATTTCAATTCCATCTCCTGAACATTCTTATGACTCTCTGGATTTCAAGACAAGTCAGGACATAATGGAGACACTGTCCGGAACGGTCAATTTCACCGACAAGAGCTTCATAGGTTCAATTTCGGATATTCTAAAGGAAAACAGGAATTCCAAAAAATCTGTAAGGGATGTCTGCGAGATTTGCCAGGAAAAGTTAGACACATTTCACCTTGACAATTACAGGTTCTGCGAAAACAATGTTCTAAAAGGCAAGGTGCTGGCAAGTTCTGGGGATTTTTCAAAAGCTACCGGTGTTTCACAGGCTACACGGACATATGGGGATTATTCATATTCCTTATATGTATGGAAATAATTAAATACTATAAGAATGTTATATTATAATGTTATCTTATTTTGTTTAGCCCCGATGGTGTAGTTTGGATAACACATGGGACTGCGGATCCCATTCCCCGGGTTCAAATCCCGGTCGGGGCATTATTATTTCCGTGATTATTATGTTGAATGCTAATACTTATGTTACATCTCAAAAGGGTATTGGTGGAACTATCAGAAACCAATATGAGGATTTTTACGTTGAAGAAATTCCCGAAGTCATTCCTGAAGGTGAAGGTCCGAACGTCTATGTCTGGATTGAAAAGCTTGGAAGAACAACTTTAGATGTTGTCCTAGACATTGCCCGTGATTTGCATGTCTCTAGAAAAAGGATGGGCTTTGCTGGAATGAAGGACAAAAAGGCAATCACCCGCCAGTGGATCTGCATAGCAAATATGGATTCAGAGGAGCAGTTCAGGCAGGTTGAAAACCTTGACATCTATAAAACCGATTTTTTAAAGATAGTCCGTGGGCGCAAAAAGCTCAGGATGGGTCAGCTTAAGGGAAACAAATTCAAAATCCTTATAAAAGACTTGGATGACATTGAGGAAAGTGCAGAAATCGCAAATGAGGTTTTAAGCCAACTGGAAACCACAGGTGTTCCCAACTATTTCGGATGGCAGAGATTCGGAAAGCCAAGGACAATCACTCATCTTGTCGGAAGGGCATTGGTTGAAAACGACCTTGAAAAGGCCGTAAGCACTTATATCGGGCATCCGGTCGATGATGAAGGTGAAGAAAACAAGCTTGCAAGGCAGGCTTATGATGAAGGAAATCTTGAAGAATCATTAAATCTAATGGGCAAAGGGATGCGCTATGAGAAGATGATGATTAAGGAACTCATCAGGGATTCCAAAAGAGGCGAACTTACAGACAAATCATATATGAATGCACTTCACGCACTTCCAAAGCCGCTTCAAAGAATGTTCGTTCACGCTTATCAGTCATATCTCTTCAATGAAGCCGTAAGCAACAGGGTTGCAATGGGCATTGATAAATACATTGAAGGAGATATTATTATTGACAATGAAGAGAATATCGTTCGCGATAAGACTCCCGATGAATATCAGGATTTGATTTCTGGCTTCGAGGCAAATCCGACCTGCCCTCTGTTCGGTACCAAGGTCCCATTTGCCGATGGAGAAGTTGGGGAGATGGAAAAAGATGTCTTGGCCAAATATGGCATTACAAAGGAGGATTTTGAAGTTCCAAAGATGCCTCGTTTGGGAAGCCATGGCCTTAGGCGCCAGATGCGTTTCCAGGTATGGGACGGCAAGGCAACTCCAACCGATGAAGGTGTTTTATGCGAATTTTCAATAGATAAAGGTTCTTATGCAACTGCAGTTTTAAGAGAAATAATGAAAAAGGATGTTATTTAGGTGATAGAATGGTAATATGTCCAGATTGTGGAAAAGAGGTTCCAGATGCAAAATTCTGTAAAAATTGTGGAGCCCGTCTTCCAGAAAATATAGGGGAAGCGCCGGTCGTTAATGTCGAAGAGACTGGTGTTGTTGAAACTACTGCCCGTGAAGTAATTGACGTCACACCAAGGGAAGTTAAAGATGAAGAGGTAATCGGAAATGCCTCTTCCAATAAGGCAAAATTCTGCTTTAATTGCGGCCATGAACTTGATGATGAATTCAGATTCTGTCCGAATTGCGGATATGACCTGCAAAAAAAATCAGCAGTCAGCCGCAGGTCTTCCAGCGATGTGGTTACATCATCCGGTGAGAAAAGCATTATTGTAGCCATTATTTTAAGCGTCATTATCCCTGGTCTTGGTCACTTCTATTTGGGCTTAAGCCGTAAAGGCGCAATATTTTTACTCGCATATGTGGTATCCGCAATTCTGATTTTGCTGTTGATTGGATTGTTGCTGGTACTTGTAATATGGATTTGGGCATTGGTTGACACAATACAGTCCACCAACGCATTGAATCGTGGCGAAAGTGTTGAAGACAAATTATTTTAGATGAGTGGTTTTCATGATTACATGTAGAAGCATTGCAAAAGGTAAAGGAAAAGGGGAACTGATTGTTTCATCAGAGCCAATAAGCTTTTTGGGGGGAGTCAATCCCGAAACCGGCGAAATAATCGATCCGAACCATGAACTTAAAGGTGAAATCATCAAGGATAAGGTATTATTCATTCCGGGCGGTAAAGGCTCAACCGTAGGTTCATATGTGATTTTCCAGATGATGAAGAACAACACTGCTCCAAAGGCAATCATATGCCTTAATGCCGAACCTATAATTGCTACCGGTGCAATAATGTCTGACATTCCAATGGTTGACACTCCATCAAACGTCAGCGAATTGACCACCGGAACATTGGTTGAAGTCGATGGGGACAGTGGAACTATAGAACTCTTGTAGGGTGATTGGATGCAGACTCTAATTGAAAACGTAAATGTCATCAATCCATTTGAGGACATCAAAACCCATAAAAATGTATTGATAGAGGACGGATTGATAAAGAGGATTTCCTCTTCAAAAATCAAGGCAAAAAGGAATGCCAGTGTCATTGACGGTGAAGACAATTATCTGCTTTCAGGGGTCATTGACTGCCATTGCCATATTTTTGCTAAAGGGTTTCACAAGGAGGAGAATATGGCAAATCCTTTGGGAATTCATTTCTACAATGCTGTACCTCATGCGTTGCAGACAGTAAATGCAGGCGTTACTTCAATTAGGGACTGCGGGTCTGCAGATTTGAGCTTTAAGCTTGCTCAACAAAGGAAATTATTCACAGCTCCAAAAATCCATTTGTCAATCACCCCTTTGGTCATGACAGGGGGTCATTTTGACCTGCTTCTGCCTTCAGGCTTTGACATGGAAATAATCTATCCTGGTTTTCCAAAGGGAAGATGCGACGGTGTTGAGGAAGTCCTTAAAAAGACCCGTGAGATTAAAAGGGCAGGAGCAGATTTCATTAAGGTCATGGCAAGCGGAGGAGTCCTTACAACAAACACTTCACCTGAATTTCCGCAGTTCAACAAAAAGGAGCTGAAAACAATTGTATGTGAAGCCTGTGCAAATGACATGAAGGTTTCAGCACACTGTCATAGCTTAAAGGGAATGAATAACTGTATCAAGGCAGGATTTTCATCAATAGAGCATGGAACATTCATCGATAGGAAAACTGCCAAGAAAATGGTTGAGCATGATGTCAGTCTCGTTCCTACATTGCTTGTCCATCAGTTTTTATACAAGTCCGGCTTTCCTGCATGGGATAATTTTGCAAAAGAGAAAACAGCTAAACTAAAGGAAATAGTAAAGGTCCACAAGGAAAACGTCGCTGCTGCCTATGAGGAAGGCGTCAATATCCTGATGGGAACAGACAGTGGAGTAATACCTCACGGACATAACCTGGAAGAGCTCACTCATTTGGTTGACATCGGGATGTCACCGGAAGAGGCAATAGCAAGCGGAACTGTTAGGGCAGCCGAATTTTTAGGTCAAAGCAATCTGGGTTTGGTTGAGAAAAACTATGTTGCAGACCTGATTTTGGTCAACTCAAATCCTTTGGATGACGTTTCAGTTTTAAGCGATAATGACAACATTTTAAAGGTTTTCCAAGATGGTATTCAAGTTAAAAATTGATGAGGAGTTATGCACTGCTTGCAAACTTTGCCAGCAGGTTTGCATTCGAGATAATATTGTAGTTGAAGACTTTGCAGTAGAGATGGAAAGCAACTGCTTTGAATGCGGGCACTGCATGGCAATCTGTAAGACAGGTGCAATCACATTGAAGTCCTTTGAAGGCCATGAAAACAGAATCACTGATTACAATTCCCGTGATATTCCGGTAGATTATGATGATTTGCTTCAGTTTTTAAAGCAGAGAAGATCCATCAGATGGTTTAAAAACAAAAAGGTAGATAAGGAAACTTTTGATAAGATATTTGAAGGGGCATATTATTCACCGTCAGCCCAAAACGCTCAGGACGTTGAATTTGTGGTTTTGGATGAAAGATTGGATGAATTCATGCAGCTTGTCTATGATATCATCAAAGTCCAGGAAGGCGAGTTTTTCAGAATCAGGGAATTTGGAGATTATTTGAAAGACCCCTCCACAAAGGAATTCCATCCGTTATTGTGGAGTGGAAAACAGCTTATTCTAACATTTTCAACTGACAAGACAAGCGCTGTCATTGCCAATACTCGTATGGAACTGCTTGCCTATTCGTTGGGCTTGGGCGGTTTCTATTCATTGTTCATATTGAAAGCGGATGAGATTGACCATGATAGGGTGATGGAGTTTTTCCCGGATATTGATTCCTCAAAGCACATGTATTCATCATTCATCATTGGATATCCTAAGGTGAGGTTCAGAAGGACAGTCCCTCACTCAGACATTAACGTCAATTATATGTAAATATTGAATGTCATTCAGTAATTTTTCATATTTTTATCTTTTTTTTAACATTTTTAGACAGACCTAAACTTATATAATTATAAAAAATAATATAATTCTCTATAGAATAACGGTTGTGATATCATGGCTAAACCTAAACATATGGATTTGCCGATTGAAGGAATGCATTGTGCTTCATGTGTTTTGAGTGTTAACAAGACTTTTGAAAAGGTTGAAGGAGTTGAGGAAGTTGATGCGGACTTGGCTTCAAACAAGCTCCACATCACTGTCAATCCCAAAAAGGTTTCTTATGATGAAATGGACAAAATAGTTAAAAACCTGGGATTCGCCCTGCACTCCGATGAGATGACATTGAGGATTCAGGGAATGCACTGCGCTTCATGTACAATGAATGTCGAGAATTTTCTAATCAGATTGGACGGAATTTTTGATGTAAAGGCAGATTTGACTTCACAGTCTGCCAGAATTAGATATGATTCATCCAAGGTTGATTTGGATGAAATTGAAAAGGTTATAGAATCGTTGGGCTTTGAACTTTTGGGAGTTGAAGGCCAAACGGAAATTGACGAAGAGGCAATCTATCAAAAGGATTTGGCCGAAAAGCGTAACAGAATCATTGTCGGTTTGATCTTTTCAGCTATTCTTATGATTTTGATGTTCAGCGGATGGGATCCTCTTATGGGAGTCACCGAGTCCATCAAACAGTCAACAGGCTTAAATATATCCTCAATGGGGCTATTGTCATTGATTGTTAGTATTGCACCGTTCCTGTATGTTTCCCTGCCTATCTTAAAAGCAGGTGCAAATGGATTGGCTCATAAGAACCTGAACATGGATGTAATGTATTCAATGGGTATCATGGTGGCATATGTTTCAAGTATTTTAGGAACTTTCCACATAGTTTTAGACCATTCCTTCATGTTTTATGACTCAGCGGTCATGCTTCCTTCATTTCTGATGATTGGAAGGTATCTCGAAGCAAGAGCCAAGAAAAGGACTTCAGATTCAATCAGAGAACTGATTGGCCTTCAGCCGACTGTTGCAACAGCCATTGAACTTGATGAAAACGGCGAGATTACTTCCCAAAAAGAGGTGTCAATCGCAGATATTGTCATAGATGACTTGCTTTTGGTAAAGCCTGGTGAAAAGATTCCTGTTGACGGTGATGTCGTTGGCGGAGAATCATATGTTGATGAATCGATGATTAACGGTGAACCTATTCCTAAGGTTAAAAAGGACGGTGAAGAGGTCTTTGCCGGAACCATAAATCAGGATGGAGTATTATACATTAAAGCACAGAAAATCGGAAAGGAAACAGTATTGTCAAACATCATTCGTTTGGTCGAAAAGGCACAATCCTCAAGGCCTCCTGTTCAGAAATTCGCCAACACAATCGTAACTTACTTCATTCCGGTCATTTTAACAATAGCCATTGTAGTATTCCTGATATGGTATTTTGTATTGGGCGCCACATTACTGTTCTCACTTACATGCCTGATTTCAATATTGGTTGTTGCATGTCCATGCGCTCTGGGTTTGGCCACTCCAACAGCGGTTACTGTAGGTGTTGGAAGGGCTGCTGAATTCGGTATTCTGATTAAAAACGGGGATACTCTTGAAAATGCAGGTCAAATTGATGTGGCAGCATTTGACAAGACTGGAACAATAACAGAAGGAAAACCGGAAGTGGATGACATAATCACTTATGGAACATCTTCTGAGGATTTAATCCGGCTTGCAGCCAGTGTTGAACAGAATTCAAACCATCCAATTGCCAAAGCCATAGTGAATAAGGCAAAGGATTTAGGGGTTGATTTGGATTCAACAGCAGATTTTGAAAATGTGACTGGTAAAGGATTAAGGGCTGAATTGAATGGCAGTGAAGTTCTAGCAGGAAACCTTGCATTGATGCAGGCCAATGAAATTGAGGTTTCATCCGAAACAGTAGACAAATATCATGAGCTTGAAAGCCTAAGCAAAACAATTATCTTCATTGCACAGGACAAATCCGTAAAAGGTATCTTAAGCTTATCCGATAAGATCAAGGCTAATTCCAAAAGGACAATTGATGAATTGCACAATATGGGCGTTGAAACTTATATGCTCACAGGTGACAACGAGTCAACCGCACTTAACGTGGCCCGTGAAGTGGGAATTGACAATGTCCGTGCAGGTGTGCTTCCTGAAAATAAATTGAGCATCGTAAAGGAAACCCAGGCAGACCACACTAGAAAAGTACTGTTCGTTGGAGACGGTATCAATGATGCTCCCGCATTGACACAGGCAGATATCGGTGTGGCAATGGGTAACGGAACGGATATTGCTATGGAAAGCGGTGATATTGTTGTCATGGAAGGCGATTTGGAAAATGTCGTTGCTGCTGTGCAGTTCTCCAAAAAGGTAATGAGAAGAATCAAGGAAAATATCTTCTGGGCCTTTGCATATAACTCCATACTGATTCCGGTTGCAGCAGGGGTGTTGTATCCTTCATTTGGCATAACATTTGAGCCTGCATTGGCAGGTTTAGCAATGGCAATGAGTTCTGTAACAGTTATAACATTATCTCTAATGCTTAAGAGGTATGTTCCAGAAATAAAAAGAGAAAATAGAAATTAGTTGTCTTAGAAGTCAATTAATTCTAATTTTAATTTTCCAAGTTTCGGTGCGAGGAAATTATAGAACACTGCTAAAAGTGCACCTTCAACAAATCCGGCAATCAATCCTCCAATCACGCTACCGATGATTGAAGCAAAATTTCCACCACTAATCAATGCGATTATTCCGAGGATTAAGTTCAAAACACAGCTAATTACTGCAAATATGATTGCAAATTTTAAAACGTCGATTGAATCGATTGCAGTCAAATTCCCTTCTTTTGATAAGCTCACTACTGCTCCTCTTCCTGAATTTGCAAGAATGTTGTAGATGTAGCATCCAAGTAGGATAAATATGAAAGAGATAATGAATGTGCCGAAGATAATCATTGCAATTGTCATTGGTTGGCTTAATAGCATCATGAATTGGTAGATGCTGTATGCTAGCATTGATTGGCCGGAATACATTAATGTCTGCACAACTGAGCTGAGCAATAATGGCAATAGGAATACTGATACTAAATAAATCAATATGGTTTGGATTGTTATAATCATTGATATGATAATTGCTGTTTCAGTTGTTGATATTTTAATTATTTCCTTTTCATCCTTAAAGGCAATTTTAATGGTATTCATCTTTTTAGCCAAGGTATTGTAAAGGAATCCTTGGAAAAATGAATTGTAAATGGAATACATTAATGTTCCAACTATTATTGTTGTGATGATATATATTGAAGCTCCAATTGCACTTGGGCTTGTAATTCCAATCACGATTGTAAGTAGGATTGCAGATATTATTGAGAACATCAATGCAATTCCTGTTGATATGATTGTAAATGATGCCAAATCGATTGATTTCAATTCTTTTACGCTAACCATCTTCACACCTAGAACCAGTCTTTGGATTTTTCAAGCAGTTCATCGATGATTATTGAAATTGAACCTACGTAAGTGTGGGGATCCATAATCTTTTCAACGTCCTCTTCGGTGAGGTATTTTTGAACTTCTTCGTCTTCAAGGATTAATTCCCCCAATAGCAGTTTTTCCTTGTTGGCCTTAATTGCATTTTTCCTTACAATGCCGTATGCTGTTTGTTTTCCCATTCCTGCACGTGTAAGTTCAGCCATCAATCTTTCAGCCATAATCAAACCGTTGGTCAGGTTCAGGTTTCTTTCGATGTTTTCATCATAGAACACTAGATTGCTCATTAATTTGATTGTCAGGTTCAATATGTAATCGGTTAGAATGCAGCTTTCCGGAAACATTATCCTTTCACAGGAAGAGTTGGTAAGATCCCTTTCATGCCAAAGAGGGTTGTTGTCTAAAGCAGCGTTTACGTATGACTTGATGATTCTTGCAACACCACAGATACGTTCTGCAGTAATTGGGTTCATTTTGTGAGGCATGGTACTACTTCCGACCTGCTTTTCAGGGTCGAAATATTCTCCAAGCTCCATGAGTTCGGTTCTTTGAAGGCTTCTGATTTCCAATCCGATCTTATCGAGGGTACTTGCAATGTTTGCCAGCACGCTAATGAATTCCACGTGGTTGTCCCTTTGCACGACCTGGTTTGTTATTGTGGCGGCAGGAAGGCCTAAGATTTCTGCGACAAGTTTGTGGATTTCCCATCCTTGCTCTCCTAATGCGGCAGTTGTTCCTACAGCGCCGTCCATCATTCCGATACATACGTTGCCTTTTGCATGTTCGAGCCTTTCGTATTGTCTGTGGAGTTCATCAGCCCAGATTCCGAATTTCATTCCGTAGGTTGTTGGAAGCGCATGCTGGCCGTGGGTACGTCCGATGCATACCTTCATTTTGTTTTCTTCGGTTAATTTGAGCATTATTTTGGTTAACCTTTCCAATTTTTCCTTCAGCACTTCGATTGAGTCACGAATAAGCAATGAATTTGAACTGTCTACAATGTCGTTGGATGTGGCTCCAAAGTGAACGTATTCTCCTGCGCCGTTTTCACACACTTCTGTAATTCCTTTGGATAATGCTGCAATGTCGTGATTTGTTTCGGCTTCTATGGCCTTTACTCTTTCGAGTTTAACGAATTCTGTTGTGGCTTTGGCTGCGATTTCATCTGCCACGTCCTGTGGTATGATGCCTAATCTTCCTTCAGCCTGTGCCAGTGCAGATTCCACATCTAGCATTCTTTGAAGTTTATTTTCCTCTTCCCATATTCTTTTCATTTCGGGAGTGCCGTACCTAAATTCAATAGGATGTATTGCCATTTTTTATCATCTCATTCAATTAATTTAAATATGATATTATTTTTATCATCATGTTTATTATAATTTTGTTAAAAATTCAAAACATTTATATTCCTTTATATAAAGAGATTTATACAATTCATATTATTCACGATTATGGATAGGTGAGCAAATGAAAACAAACATACGTCAATTCCGCCAGGGTTTGGGCATGACTCAACAAGAGTTGGCTGAATCTGTTGGTGTTACTCGTCAAACAATAAATGCTTTAGAAAACGCTCGTTATAATCCTTCATTAATATTGGCCTATAAAATTACAAAGAATTTAGGTAAAGATGCCATTGAAGAAGTTTTTGTATTGGATGAAAACGATTGAATTACATTTTGAATTTAATGCATTTGGCTGTTAGTTTAATTTGTATGTTGTTTGATAATGTAAGTTATATTTTACATTAATAGTTCTTGTTTTGGTAACATGTCTTCGTTTAATAATGCTTTGAAAAACATAACCCTTAAAAATCTCGCTGTTTTTATAGTGGTTACTTATGCTGTTCTGTATGTTTTTGCAAATTTCACGGGTAGGGCTACTACAAACTGGTTTTATGTCATTGTAATCGGTTATTTCATGGTAATGCTGAGGGGGCATTGGAAAAGCTTCAGGATTGAAGCGAAAAACGTTTTTTCAAAAATCGAACTCAGATACATTCTTCTGATTGTATTTCTGAATATCTTTTTTTCATATGGCATGCTGTATCTCTCAGGTGCACTCATCAACTCTTTTCCTTTTTTGGATTTCCTGGTTGCTTTTGGTATTCCGTCAATGTCATTGGGAAGTTTTTTGCCAGGGATTGTAGGTTTTGTTGCAACTGTCATTGTTTCACCGATTTCTGAGGAACTGATTTTTCGGGGAGTATTTCTAAACCGGTTGAAACTCTTCGTGCCGACAGTATTTGCAATATTCATATCCTCATTGCTTTTTGGTGCGCTTCACGGATTTGGAAGCATGATTTCTGCAGTTGTCTTTGCAGTATGCATGGCAATACTGTACCTTAAAACAGAAAACATTTGCGTTCCCATGCTTGCTCACTTTTTAAACAATCTGTTTGCTGAAATAATCAGGCTTGCTGATGTCAACAATGCCATATTTACAAATGAGTTGGTCATTGGTATTTTCAGCATTTTGGCGATAATTTCAGCAATTTTGCTGATTGCATCAATCGTCAGAGAATTGAATAAAATTTAATATTATGAATGATAGATATCTTATCATGGATTTGAGAAAAATTGGAATTCTTCTTATATTTGTCGGAATAGTTCTCACAGTCATGTTCATTGGCAACGAGAAGATTTTTGTTCCTGCGCTGACAATAACCGTTTTAGGATTTTTCATGACAGTTTTCGGTTATGTCACTGAAATAAGAAAAAGAAAAATCATCAATGACAGATTGGATAAGGACATCGGAAGCATTCTCCAACCTTTAATTACAAAATATTCAAACTTGAACAGACAATATAAATCCAAATTTGAAGGTGAAGAGTACGTTCAAAAAAGGATGGAACTGAACAGGGCATTGGAAAGTGAAATCGCTGAAAAGCTTCCTTATTTGGAATCAAGGGAAATCAAAAAGATTGTCATTGAATTCAGCAGGGAACAGGACAAGATGTAGCTATATTTTTTTGAACCGCAACTCAATGTACAAAAAATGACAACAAGGTTTTAAATAGTACATTGATTAATATTATAATTGTGATTATATGTTTTCCCCAAGTTTTGAAGAAGTAAAAGAAATATCAAAAAATCAGGAGTACAGGCGCATTCCAATATCCTATGAATTGTTTTCAGATATTGCCACTCCTATAGAAGTTTTAAGAATTTTAAAAGGAATAAGCAGCCATTGCTATATGCTGGAAAGTATTGAAGATGCAGAAAATTGGGGAAGGTACTCTTTTTTAGGTTTCGATCCTCTAATGGAGTTCACATGCCAAAATGGGGTTGTCCGCATCAAAGGTGATGAAAACTTTGAGAAACTGACCGATGATGAAATTGTCATCAAAACAGACAATCCAAGTGAAATTATCAAGGATCTGGTTAAAAGGAACAAATCTCCAAAATTGGACTTTTTGCCTCCATTTACTGGAGGTTTTGTCGGATATTTCGCTTACGATTACATCAAATATGCAGAACCGTCATTGAATCTTGATGCAGAAAATCAGGACCAGTTCAAGGATATTGACTTGATGCTGTTTGACAAGGTTATAGCTTTTGATAACTTCAGACAAAAGATTATCCTCATCTCAAACATGAAAACCGACGATTTAAAATACGGTTATGACGAGGCTTGCAGGGAATTGAAAGAGCTTGCAGATTTGATTATAAACGGCAGAAAAGCTAAAATTGAACCGTTGACATTAAAGTCAGACTTCAAACCAGTATTTTCAAAGGAAAAGTATTGCAGCATGGTTTTGAAGGCCAAGGATTACATCAAAGAGGGAGACATTTTCCAGGTGGTGCTGTCAAACAGGATTGAAGCGGAAATTTCCGGAAGCCTTTTCGACACTTACAGGGTTTTAAGAACCACAAATCCTTCTCCTTACATGTTCTATTTCTCAAGCGATGACATTGAAATTGCAGGAGCTTCTCCGGAAACACTGGTTAAGTTGACTGACAGAAAGCTATACACATTTCCTCTGGCGGGAACAAGGCCTCGCGGAAAGACAGAAGAAGAGGATTTGCAGCTTGAAAAAGATTTGTTGAGCGATGAAAAGGAATTGGCAGAACATAACATGCTGGTTGATTTGGGAAGAAATGACATAGGAAGAATATCAGAAATAGGTTCCGTTCATGTTGACAAGTATTTGTCAATTGAGAGGTTCTCCCATGTGATGCATATAGGATCTACAGTCAGCGGAACATTAAGAAGCGATTTGGACTCACTTGCCGCCATAGATTCTATTCTGCCTGCGGGAACTTTATCAGGAGCTCCAAAAATAAGGGCTTGTGAAATAATTAACGAGCTTGAAGACAACAAGCGGGGAATCTATGGCGGAGCTATCGGATATGTTGATTTGAGCGGAAACATTGACACATGCATTTCAATCAGAATAGCATTTGCAAGAAACAATAAGGTTTTCAT
>NZ_CAMVPN010000041.1 GCF_947169325.1 uncultured Methanobrevibacter sp.
TGCAATTCATCCTCACCTTAAGAAGGCGAGGTATTCTTGCACATTTAAGATAAAAAAATATTTTTCGACAAATTCAAAAATCCTTTTCATATTTTCAATTTTTGATTTTGAAGATTAAAAATGTATTTATTTATTAGTCAATTATGGGAATGCCAACGGTTATGTTGTAATTTTTAAACATTGAAAAAAAATAATAAGAACGAATATTAAACGAGACATATCACACATCCAACTTACAGATGGAGAGTGCGTGGAGTCAAAAATCCAAAAAAGAAAACAAATAATTTAAAGCTTGTCGAAATCATTTGGCGAAATTGTAGCAAAAAAAATCTTTTTAGCAATCAAAGACTGTTTCTTGCATCCACCATTAAAAACAAAATAGTTAAATACATCAAATTATATAACATTAGTATTGAATTTTAGTAAAAAATTTTTTTCACATGGGCCCGTAGCTCAGTCTGGCAGAGCACTTGGCTCTTAACCTTGTTGTCGCGGGTTCAATCCCCGTCGGGCCCATTTCATTACTTTTTTTATAATTTTTTATAGCTGCAAACAGATTGAATATTTGATTTGAATAGTTTTTATTTCCCAAACTTCGATTTAATAATAAACTAAACATTGGTAAACGCTAAAAAAGGAAGAAAACCCATAAAATGACAATATTAATGCAATCGTATAGATATAAAATCAACAGTAAAAAAGCAACCATTTTCATCAATTGACTGTGAATTTATTACTTCATCCATTTGAAGTTGAAACATATTTCATTATTATATTACTTCATTCAATTGAAGTAATTTAACTATATCTAATGATGTACTCCAAATGTTAAAGTACATATTTTATGAAATACAAAATATAACTAATAGGTGTTTTAAAAGGAGAATTATCCAAAACACATTTGAAGAGGTAAGATAATGGAGAATATAGTGTTTAAAGATTGTGAATATCGTTTCACTGAAAACAATGAATTATACTGTAAAAACAAAACAGGTACCGACTTAAACTGTGACAACTGCAAAGAAAACATTCACTTGAACTGTGACAACTTCAGTCCAAAAAAAGATTATTGCTTGAAATTCTTCAAGGAAAACATAAGTGAAGTAACTGAATGCCAAGAAAAAACAGTATTCAATGATAAAGAATTGTCCAGAAAGTGGAGCAACTAGTTAGGGTTAATCTTGTTTGAAATGCATGATAAATTGAATGCAATATTTTCATTATATTAGAATAATCTAGTTTGTGCATCAATATAGCTAGGCTCTGAAATTTCTTTTACAGCATCACCATCTTTAACATCACCAATCAAAAGTGGTGAATCAGGATTGTGCAGTTTCTGATTCATTTTAACTATTTTTTGACTATAATTTGCGTAGCAGTATCTGCATCCGTGAAGGCAGGTGTTATAGGCTCCGATATCACGTCCGAATATGCAATCACATTCACGAATCTGGTATTTTCCCTTCGGAATCTTTAAATTTTTTCCAATGGCCTTTTCGATTACCTGCTGAGTCATGCAGCCTGAGGAATCAAATCCGAACCGGTCAAGCAAAATTCCCTCAACGCAGGTTTTCATTTTGATGTCATATTTTTCAGCAGTCTTTGAAAATGCTTCGCCAATTTCCAACATTTCATCGGTTGTAACCTCATTAACCTCCGGAAAATTCCTCAATACCTTCTGATACAGGTCAATGAAGCTTATTGTGCAGTCGTTTGTATAATCGGCAAGCTCTGATGCCATCTCCTCAAACTTATCAATGTGATAGTCAAGGGAATACTTCTCGGAGATGAAAATAGGATCGTATCTCCATGAAACCTTATTTACTCCCAAATAATCTGACAGTTCCTTAAATGATTTGATAACCTGTTTATAGCTTGGAACGTTGGGTTCAATGTCCCGTCCGTAAGGAGTTATTGTCACAAACCAATACTGATTGTAATCATCCAAGGCATCCAAATTCCGAAGCATCGGCTTGGGGTTTTTTGTGCAGAAGCAGAGACAGTCAATGATTTTTGAATCCAAGGGATACTTGTAGATGTCATCATTGTAGGGATTTCTTGTATAGACTAATCCTTCATCGATTCGATTAAATAACCATTTACTGAAAAAAGCGGGAATGTCGGTTCTCGAACCTGTGTTAATTATCATGAAAAAAAGAAAATTATGAAGAGACTATAAATCTCTTCCGAAAATATGTACGGCTGCAGTACCACCTGTTCCACCAATGTTGTGGGTCATACCGATTTCTGCGCCTTCAACCTGGCGTCCGCCAGCTTCCCCTCTAAGCTGCCATACGATTTCAGCAGCCTGAGCGATACCTGTGGCACCTAATGGGTGTCCACGTGCCTTGAGACCTCCTGAGGAGTTGATTGGGAAGTCACCGTCGATTTCAGTCTGTCCTTCTTCGATAGCTATTCCACCTTTACCTTTCTCAGCAAAGCCTAAATCTTCAACTGCCAGAAGGCCATTGATTGAGAAGCAGTCGTGCACTTCAGTTACGTCAATGTCCTTGACGGTTACTCCTGCCATTTCATAAGCCTTTCTGGATGCCACTTTTGTAGATTCAATGGTAGTGATGTCTTTTCTGTCGTGGAGTGTCAATGTTCCAGAAGCCTGTGCGGAAGCTTTTACGTAAATTGGAGTGTCGGTGTACTTTTTAGCGTCTTCAGCCGGAACCATTACGATAGCTGCTGCTCCGTCACTTACAGGAGAGCAGTCAAGAAGTGTGAGTGGGTCTGCAACCATGGTTGAGTTGATTACCTTGTCAACTGTCACTTCAAATGGGAACTGTGCATTAGGGTTTTTGGCTGCGTTCTTGTGGTTTACAACTGAAAACTGTGCCAATTGTTCACGTGTGGTTCCGTATTCGTGCATGTGCCTTTTTGCAATCATTGCATATAATGACGGGAAAGTGGCTCCCTGCTGTGCTTCCCATTCCTGGTCTGAAGCGGTGGCAATAGCCGGTGTGGCGTCGACGACATCTGTCATCTTTTCAACACCTGCGGAAATTACCACATCATGGAATCCGGATGCAACTGCCATGATTCCCTGTCTTAAAGCGAGTCCTCCTGATGCACAAGCGGCTTCAACCCTTGTGGTCGGTACAGGATTTAAACCTACGTGGTCGGAAATAAGTGCTGCAATGTGTTCCTGTTCTACAAACAGTCCTGAGGACATGTTTCCAACGAACATTGCTTCAATGTCATCCCCGTCAATACCAGCGTCGACCAAAGCCTTAATACCTGCTTCGGCAATCAAATCCCTAAAGGAAGAATCCCATAATTCACCAAATTTAGTTTGTGAAACTCCGATAATCGCAACATCTCTCATATTTAAGCCCCCTTACATTTTAATTTTGCCTTTGAATTTAGCATAAACAGCATAATCGACATAGGTCTTGTTGTCGATTATTTCCTGTGTTTTTGGAGCTAATTCTCTTCTTTCAACAATTTCATCTTTCACTTCTATTGTGAATCCATCACTTCCCGCACCTGAACCGTATGACACTACAAAGATCTTGTCTCCAGGCTCTGCAACATCCAGAATGTTGGACAGTGCAAGAGGCACTGCACCGGAATAGGTGTTACCGATGTTTGGAGTCAGGAGCCCCTGTTTGATCTGTTCGGATGTGAAACCTAACTTCTTACCTGCTCTGAGGTAAAACTTACCGTTAGGCTGATGGAAACATGCGTAATCGTAATCTTCAGGTTTGGAGTCTGTCTCTTCAAAGAGCATTTTCGCTGTGCTTAAAACATGCTTGAAGTATGCAGGCTCTCCTGTGAAACGCCCACCGTGGGACGGATAGTCCTGACCTTCCCTTCTGTAGAAATCAGGAGTGTCTGTTGTGAAGCTGCAGGTGTGGGTTATGTCTGCAAGGGTGTTTTCCTTACCGATGATGTAAGCTGCACCACCGGCTGATGCAGTGTATTCCAGAGCGTCTCCAGGTGCACCCTGTGAGGTGTCTGCACCGATGGCCAATCCGTATTCAATCATTCCGGATTCCACAAGACCCATGGTCATCTGAATGCCTGCAGTTCCTGCCTTACATGCGAATTCCAAATCGGCTGCAGTCATCTTTGGAGTTGCACAGACGGCTTCAGCTACAATAGAAGCTGTCGGTTTTACTGCATAAGGGTGTGATTCGGAACCTACATAGACGGCACCAATCTTTTTTGGATCAATTTGAGCTCTTGCTAGAGCGTATCTAGCAGCGGTTACTGCAATGGTTGCAGTATCTTCATCTGCGGAAGGTACGGATTTTTCATTTACTACCAATCCGTTTGACAATGCTACAGGGTCATCTCCCCATACCTTTGCAATCTCTTCCACTTTAATTCTATATGACGGCACATGTGCCCCATATCCTACTATTCCTACCATTAAATCACCTTAAATAATAATCTTAAAAGACATTAAAAATTAATTTAATTATTACTATTATATTTTTATTATTATATAAAATTAACTAAAAAATAGCTATTTTTAAACAAAATAAGAATTTTAAAAAAAGAATTTGTTTCAGGATGCAGTTGCCGGGATTCGAACCCGGGTTGTAGGCTTGGAAGGCCCAAGTAATAACCAGACTATACCACAACTGCATAAAAAATGCGGCGTCCGGGACTTGAACCCGGGTCACTAACGTGGCAGGCTAGTATCTTAACCAGACTGGACTAACGCCGCATCAAAACTAACAACAAATAAACTTATGTTTTAATGTTATATAAAGGTTTGCATTATTTGGCAATATATCAAAAAAGATATTGATAAGGGGAATTATCAATCATGCCTTTCTTGCCAAAACGCAAATCCAATCCTCATCATCATTGACATATGCCTTGAAGTCCGTAAAACCAGTCTTTTCAAGGGATTCCTTGAGGACTTCCTCGGAATAGATTTTCATGTCAAGAAGTTCCACAAGATCATCGTACTTTTCCATTTCACCTTCACGGTACACCGCTTCATTGCAGAAAAATACAAGGCCGTCCTTTTTAAGAACCCTGTTTACTTCCTTGAGGTCATTGATGAAATCCGGCCAGAAATAGATTGTCTCAAAGCCGGTTACGATATCAAATGTCTCATCGTAAAACGGCATGTCTGAAACTGAACCCTGAAGGACATTGACGATTCCCTTTTCTATGAACATCTTATTTAATTCTGTTGACTTTTCAACGCTAACTTCTGAGTAGTCTATTCCAACGACACGGCCGTTTTCTGAAATCTGTTCGGCGAACCTTTCGATGTTTTTTCCACCACCGCATCCAATGTCAAGGATTTTGGAGTCTTCTTTTATTTCGAAATGACTCACTCCCCACTGGGCCATTGACTCGTGGGACTTGTTCATCCTGTCAAGTATCTGGTGGCCGAGTTCGCCTTCAGGCTTTCTTGCGTTTTTAATCAGTTCCTTATCTTCAATGTGGTGGCCAGTATTTACTTTATCATCCATGTTATCACTTCTTCATTCCTTTTCTGGTCTTTATGGCTTGTCCTGTTTCGAACTGCTCGATTTCACAGGCACTCAACAATGACTTTCCATAAGCTAGCAAATTGTCTTCCTCATCAACAATGAGGACCTCATCCTTTGCACGGATGTTTTCATCGCACTCTGCTACAAACTTGCAGAACACACTTTTTCCGTCAAGTGCAAATGGCACTGAATCCTCAGTGACCACAACCCTGTTTTGAGGATACGGCATCTTGTTGTGAAGCCTTTTTGCTCCCTCTTTTGACAATATCAAATATGAATCGGATGCCCTCATATTTACAATCAGCACCTTGCCGTCGTAGATGTGCCTGATTTTGCCTGTCTTTTTGCTTTTTTCTATCTTGATGTTGCCGGCAAACAGCGCATCTCCTGCACCTTCGCCGAACTGATAATCCGCAATGGCCTTGACCTTCTTGACATCGTCCTTGTGATATCTGATTTCATCTGAAAAGCTGCATTTTTCATACAGTCCCATTTCCAAATCCCTGTTTACCCTTGAGTGTACAAGGACCTGGTCGTAGTATTCGATGAATTCTGAGATGAAGTCCTCGAGAAATTCTATGCTGTCAACGTCACGTGTTTTCGGTGAGTCATTCTGGCTTAGCGGATAGACCTCGTCAATGTCGAGAGGTATCAGCCCGAAAGGAATGTCAAGCACCATGAAGTCTGTGTTTTCAAGGTCAAGCTCCCGTTCGGCTCCGTAGACGTAAAACTCGCCAAGCTTTCCTGAGACGAATTTTGAGTAAGGCTTTCTTGTAGGCGGCAATATCACCAGATCCCTTTTTTTGGGCATTTCACGAAGCTTCTGCATGTGCCTCAGCACTTCCGGCCTGCACAGTGACTCGGAGCCTGTGTAGAAGAATGCTGACTTTTTGCTTCTTGGGTCATATTTTTCCAAATCTTTTGAGTAGTTTCCGAGCTGCCTCACGCCTTCAAGAAGTGCAGGATGTGCACGGCACCTTTCCTCAACAAGCTCCATGAGGTTGCCGTCATAGATTGCCTGTCTTATCAACCTTAACTCTGCAAATGAAACGTGAAGGTTGTGCTGGGCAATCAAGTCCCTTCTCTCTTCTTTAGGCATTGCCCGGAGGTCATCCGGAGTGTATTTGGTGCACACTTCACATGAGCATGGCATTTCCTGGAGGTTTTCCAGCTTATAGGTTCCTCTTGTTGACAGCAGCCTGTCGTCTTCTGCATATAGAATATATGCCGCTGAGTCGAAGAGATCACAGCCCATCGCAACGCACAAGGCGAATATCATAGGGTGTCCCGCTCCCATGAGGTGGCGAGGAACTGTATCTGAGAGGTTTTTCATGGAGTTCATGACAACATCAACAAGGTCTTTGTAGTGGTATGATTCCATGAGAGGAACGACCGCACCTATAGGATATAAATCCGCATCCAGCTTTGAAAGCTCAGCTGCACATTCACGCCTGAGGTCAAGAAATGTTGAGCCCTGAACGACGGAATTCAGAAGCATTTCAATGTTGTTCTCCTTTTTGTATTCGACAGCTTCCCTAGCCCTTTCCAATGTAATCTTCAAATCCTCTTCGGCCTTTTCACGGTCCACAAAAGGAGCAGTAGGAATGTCAAGGCTTGTACCGATGTCAGTCTTGATTAGCTCCTGAAACTCGATGACTTCCTTGTTTGTGATTTCCACATCACCGTAGACTGACAGCTGGAATGACCCTGAATCGGTCATTATCGGACCGTCAAAGTGAATCAGCTCATGCAGTCCCTTTTCAACTGCCTCTTTTTTAAGCTCCTCATCCTTGTAGATGAGATATGCGTTGGTAATGACAATGTCGGCACCGTATTTGCCAACATCGATGGTCTGCTTGCGGGGATGGATTACCGGCATCAGTGCAGGAGTCTTGACGTCACCGTGTTTAGTTTTAAGGACTCCTACACGCCCCATATTATCTTTAGCTTTAATTTCAAACATTTTAATTAACCTTACTCTTTCAATTATTCTAAAACAAAATTTTACTCAAAAATAAGTCAGATTGTTTTAATATCTAAATAAACATTAATCAAGAAATTATTTAAGTTTTGCTCATTTGGGAATCTGAAAATAATCTGAGCATGTTGAAAAAATATCTCTTCGTGAAATTGCATTTTCAAAAAAATGACGTTGCGGGAAATAATTGCCGTTAATGTTGAATCTGAAAATGGAATTGGAAAAAACATGTTTGAAAATCAGAGTGTAACCATCTCAATAAATTGTTGCCCCCCCCTATATAATTGTTTTAATCATAATAGAAAATTGACGTGACTTAACATTCCATATAAAAGTGTTATAGATTTGATTTTAAAAAACAAGTTTATATAAATTGGAATAGAAAGTAGTGCCATCATCTGTTTTGCAGGCCAAGACATTGGGTTTGAGAATTTCAACTGATCTTTTGAAATAAAACACCACCCTATTTGTTTAAACAGATTAAGAACAACTTGAAGCATATTAAATGTCTAAACTAAAGTTCAACAATAATTATATAAGAAATGCAAAAAAACCAGAAAAAATTCAAGAGATTGTGGAATCCATGATAGCCGAAAAGGTAAATTCCAAACCATTCGACTTTTTGTTTAGGAGAAACAGCGAATCCTACACTAAGACGACACACGAAGTGCTTGGATTGCCAGGCATTTTTAAGCAAATGGAAACTCCAAACGTTTTTACAATCAACGGTAAAAGTTTACAGCAGGATCTGGTTGAATCCGTGCTTCCAGACGGAAAGATTATTATGCAGGAATCAACCCTTAATGTTGAGCAGCAGGCATACATAATCACACCTGCAAAGGTAGAGCATCTCTATTTCTACAAGATTTTCAATATTGGAAAGCATGAGAAACCCTGCATCCCCGTGATTGTTACAAATATCGACTACAAAACCGATGAGATACTATACAAAATCAATGGCGAATTTTTCACCATAAGAATAATCTATTTCAGCAAAGAAAAAATTGATATAATTTTAAATACTTTGAGTGAAAAAGATTATAGCAAAGAGGAAATGTCAGAAGCGGATTTCATCAATTTAGTGCATTGCATTATCTTTGCAACCAAAGAACATGCTAAAGAGGTTATTGAAAAAATTGTGAAAATCTTTGTCTCTTGTGAAAAAATTCAAGACAAACACCAAATGGATCTGTTCCTAGCATTGAAAATAATGATTAAATACCGCTATGATGATGAAAAAGAAATAAGGAGGTTATTGACTATGATAACACAATCTGTAAGCGAAAAACAGCTCGAACAAGTTTTAGGCTATGAAGAATTGATACAAAAAAACAAAGACTCTGAAATAAAACTTGCAGAAAAAGACAGAATCATTGCCGAAATAAAAGAAGAAAACAAAAAATTAAGAAACAAAATAAAAAAAAATAAGTAAATATTAGAAGTGATGAAAATCATTCTAATACCTTATTTCACAACTATCGCACCAACTCAACAACCATAAATAATCCAAACCCCAAATTCCAGGAATTTTGAAAATATACTCAAATACTTTAAATTATGAGGTAATAATTTATGATAACCCAATTAACAACTGAAAAACAACTAGACCAAGTTTAGGCTACGAAGAATTAGTTTAAAAGAACAAAGACTCCGAAATTAAACTAGCAGAAAAAGACCAAATAATTGCTGAAAACAATACACTCATTGCTGAAACAGATAAAAGGATTGCCAAATTGAAAGAAGAAAAAAAAGAATTAATTAATAAAACAAACAATTATTAGCAGTGATGCCATCACATAAATTACCTATTAACGAACCGTCACCCAACTTATTATACTATGAAGAACTAATATATTCCCAGATACAATGACTTATGAAAATGATGCCCGAGTAATCAGTGATGACGTGTTTGATTTAATCAATCAATTTTTCGATGAGGAAAGAAGTGGTCGAAATATTGAAAGTAGAGTTAATTTTTTTGATACTTACAAAGATTATTTTGTTTTAACGGATGATGGATCCTATTCTATTAATTCAAAAGAAATAAACCATAAAGTTGAGACGCTTCATACATCTACAGGTGCAATAAGTGAGTCATTTGAGAAATTTATCAAACCTATGAAGTTCGACTACTCAAAAGACATTGCGATATTAGACATCTGTGCTGGAATAGGGTACAACACTTCAGCGGCAATCGCCGATTTCATGAAAAATTCATCGGATTCCAATCTAACCATCGATATGGTTGAAATATCAAAGGCAACACTTGCCTGCGGACTTCTGGTTCCATCTCCAATCAGGGAGCATGACATTACCAGAAAGGCCATTGAAGATGAGCTCATCCGTCAGGATTATGCCACATTAACGCTGGAGAAATGTGAAATTCCAGAAAACATTGACATCAACGTCTTCATTGAGGATGCAAGGCAGACCGTCCAGAAGCTTGACGACAATACCTATGACGCAATCTTTCTAGACCCGTTCAGCCAGAACATGGCTCCGGAACTCTTTTCTCTGGAATTCTTTAAGGAATTCAGGCGCATAATCAAGGATGACGGAATAGTTGCAACCTATACCTCCTCAGCACCAGTAAGGGCAGGATTCATTGAAGCAGGATTTTACATAGGCCTTGGCCCGATATTCGGAAGAAAGCAGGGCGGAACACTTGCAAGTCCGAATCCACTGATGCTTGACTATGCCCTTCCGAAAAACGACGAGATAAGGATTGCACTCTCAGATGTCGGAATCGTGTTCAGGGACCCTGAATTAAATGACAATAGCGACACCATTTTAGAAAGGCGTACTGAAGAAAGGCATGCCGCACGCCACAACACCAAAATATCATCAGCCGTGAAAACCCCTATATTTTTAGCCACTGAAATGGATGATGAGAAACTTAAAAGGAGAGTTGAGAGAAACCTCGCAAAAATGAACATACCGTCAACAACATCAGATGAAGCCAAACACATCGTTGTGTGCGAAAACAGCTACACAGAAAAACAGGATGAAAAAAACAACTCAACAAACAGGATTCTTGAAATGGAAAAAAGATTAAAAGAAGTTAAATCGGGAAATTATGTGGCAACATAACTTCCACTTTTTAAATCATATGCATCGCTTTTGCTGCATGAGTGGGTTGGAGTCACAACCGTCAGGTCTCCACCGGATCCTCCATGGTTATGTCCGAACACCGACCAGTCACTGTCACATTTTGCACAAACTATGATACCTTCAGCAGATGAACCTTCACCGCTTCCGGTTGCAGGGAAAGTTCCCCAGTTTGCGGTTTCAGAACCTGCAAAGAAAATGCTCCAGTAAAGTTCATGGCTGCCGCAGTAAGGGCATGTCCTTTCAAACTCGGTTGCATAGAAAGTGTATCCGTATTTGCTTAGCTCTCCTGAAGCTGAAGCCCTTCCTATTGCAAGAATGGTTTTGCCGTCACCGGAAACACCATACTTATCGTATACCTTGCCTGAACTTGACTCATAAACGTATACCTTTTTAGTTAATGTGTATCCTGTTGCCAGGTCCTTGCATGTCACGGTGTATGTTCCCTTGTTGAGCTTGAAGTTCAGGGTAGCGGCACCTGTCGAACTGGTTTTGACAGTATGCTTTTCGCCGTTAAGTGTTATTTCCATATTGGTGTTTTTGGCAAGGCTACCGTCCTGATTGAACAGGGTTGCGGTAAACACACCTGTCTTTCCTTCAATACCAACGGCATCCTTAGCTGTGATTGAAGCCAGCTTGACCGTGATTTTGGTTTTAATGCTTGATTTGGTGTATGGATCATATGACTTGAATGTGTATGTTCCCTTTGCCAGCTTGAAATTGACTTTTGCAACACCGTTCTTGTCAGTTTTGACGACCTTCTTAACACCCTTGATGTAAACGTAAACCTTTGCGTTTTTAACAAGCTTTTCATTCTTGTATAGCTTGACCTTGAATGTTGAGGTCTTGTCTGAGAATACTGTCATCTTGCTTGCAGTCATTGTAGGCAGTATCTTGACCGTATTCGATACTTTTTCGCCTGTTTTAGTATTTAAAGAATACATCTTGAATGTTGTCGGCTTTGAGACGATTGCAAGACTTGCAACACCCTTGGAATTGGTCTTGACAGTGAATGTGCTTCCATGGGCAATGAACTTCACGTATTTGTTTGCAAGCACCTTGCCGTTCTTGCCGTAGAATGTGGCCTTGAAGACCTTTGAGCTTAAGTAATGCTTTGTAACGTCACTTGCCACAACGGATGAGGTTATTGTAATCTTTTTGGAAATCCTGTATCCGTTGGAATGGACAATATAAATTGTATATGTTCCGACCTTCAAGTCAACATCCAGACTTGCAATTCCTTTTGGAGTAGTCTTTTTTGTGTAGGTCTTTCCGTTCAGTATGAATTTCACCTTTTTATTTTTCAAGGGATTGCCCTTGCTGTCCAAAAAGGTTGCTGAATACTGCTTTGTGCCCTTATAGGTTTTGGTAAAGTCGCTTGCCTTTATCGGAGAGACTACCTTGACAGTTGATTTGTTGACTGAATTGCCATAAGATGCAGATACAACGTAATCACCAGCGTCCAAATCCAAAGGAATTGAAACCTTACCATCACTATCAGTAGTTTTGGTATAGCTGACTCCGTTGACGCTTAAGGTAACAGAAGCGTTCTTAACGGGATCGTTGTTTTGCATCAGAACAACATCATAATCATAACCGCTGTAATATGTTTCAGCATTGCTTGAGTTCAATACATAGTTATCTGTTGAACTGGCCGCTAAAGCATCCCCATCTACAGACACTGAAGAAACACCACCCGAAGGAGGCTCTTCATCGACGTCAAGTGCAATTACATCATCAGTTGAATTTGCATCCGCAGCAGCAACCGCAGAAATTGACAACATAAATGCCAGGACTATCAAAAATAAACTAGATTTTTTATTAAACATAAACGTTAACTCCATTTAACATCTGTTTGCATTTAATTCTTATTGCACTTTTCTTATAAAAAGCTTTTGTTTTTCAAAAAAAGCAAAAATAAGTTTAATTTAGCTAAAATAAACATTTACAAAGTTATAAATACTTTAAAAAGCTTAAAATTATTGAAACTATTAACAAAAGACAATATAAGATTGAAAATGATATCATTATAGTTAACCTTAGCTATGTTAATAACCATCGGTTTTGAAGCATTGCCTTTAAATACTGTTTTGAAAATTAGTCCTGAATTTGATTTAAATGGTGAAAAACGGATGTCAATGTCAACGGGGAAATATCCGCTGTTAATGTCGAAATTGAAGCTTGAAAATAAAGAAAGTGAATAAGGTTTGAAATACCCTATTCTACAGTTACGCATTTTGCCAGATTCTTTGGCTTGTCAGGGTCATGGCCCTTCTCAAGAGTGATGTAATATGCAATCAGCTGAAGCGGAACAATGTAAACCAAAGGTGCAATGATTTCCTTTACCTCAGGGTTTATTCCAATGACCGCATTTGCCTTGGCTTTGAGTGATTCATCATCCTTTGAACCTATTGCAAGCACATTGGCGCCACGAGACTTGACCTCTTCGAGATTGCTCATTGTCTTTCGGTAGTTGTCGCCCGGAGGGATGATTACAACAACAGGAATTCCCTCATCAATCAATGCGAGAGGACCGTGCTTGAGCTCACCGGCCGCATATCCTTCACCGTGGATGTATGAGATTTCCTTGAGCTTCAATGCCCCTTCAAGGGCTGTCGGATAGGAGTATCCTCTGCCGAGATAGAAGAAGTCACGTGCATAATTGTATCTTTTTGAAAGCTCCATGACATAGTCAACGTCCTTTAGGGTTTCGTCAATGAAATCAGGCACCATGTCAAGCTCGTTTAGGAGTTCATCGTTTTCACTCACCAGCGCCGCTAAGAGATATATTGAAGTGAGCTGTGCAACATATGTTTTTGTTGCGGCAACGCCTATTTCAGGACCTGCCTGAGTTTGAATCACGTAGTCTGCTCTTCGGGTAATTGCTGATCCGGCAACATTGACGATTCCAAGTGTCTTTGATGTCTGATTGGCAACGTCAAGCGCCTTGAGTGAATCTGCAGTCTCACCAGACTGTGATATGAATATGACCAATGTCTTGTCGTTTAATGTATTTGCTGAGTATTTGAACTCTGATGCCAGAATCACATCTGTCGGAATTCCCGCAAGGGATTCCATGAGATATTTTCCTGTCAGTGAAGCGTGATATGATGTTCCGCAGGCAACAAAGCAAATCCTTTGGATATCTCCGATATCGTCGATGATTTCCTGGACATTTTCCCTTTGTGTGAGGGTGTTTCTAACTGCAGTTGCCTGTTCGTTGATTTCCTTAATCATGAAATGGTCATAGCCTTCCTTTTCAGCCATTTCTGGTGTCCAGTTGATGGTTTCGATGTCCTTGTTGACAACATTGTCGAATTCATCGTGAACTACCACACCGTCCCTGTCGATGATGACGATTTCGCCCTTTTCAGGATAAATAATGTCTTTGGCATACTTCAGGATGGCCGGTGAATCGGATGCAAGATAGTATCCGTTTTCTCCCAGACCTACAATCAGCGGTGAGTCCTTACGGGTTGCAACAATCTTGTCAGGCTCGTTTATGCTGATTGCGGCAAGGGCATATGCACCTTCGATGATGCCTATGGTTTTTCTAACCGCATGCTCAAGGTCGAATCCTTCATCCATGAACTTCTCAATCAGATGCGCTATGACTTCAGTGTCAGTGTCTGATTTGAATACGTGGCCTTCACTGATCAGTTCTTCCTTGATTTCCAAATAGTTTTCAATGATACCATTGTGGACGACCGCAACAGTGTTATCTTCATCAACATGAGGGTGAGCATTGAGCTTGGACGGGTCTCCGTGTGTTGCCCATCTTACGTGGGCAATTCCGAAGCTGCCCGGCATGTCCTTGAGGTCCAAACTTTTGTCGACCTCGATGATTTTTCCTTTATCCTTTTTAATGTTAATCTTGCCATCTGAAAATGTTGCAAGACCTATTGAATCATATCCCCTGTATTCAAGTTTTGATATGCAATCAAAGAGGATTGGTGCTACATCTTCATTTTCTTTTAATATACAACCTACAATTCCACACATCTAATCACCTTTGATAATCGTAAATATCCTTGTAAAGCTTTACAACATCTCCTATTATTAAAATTGCCGGAGTTCTGATGTCCTTATCTGCAATGTCTGCTAAGGTTCCGAAAACAACGTTTTCATCTGGAAGGGTTCCGCTTTCAACGACACATACCGAAGTATCCGGTGAGCGGTACTTCATGATTTCAGAGGTGTTCTCCCTGATGTTTCCGATTCCCATTAAAATAATCAGTGTATCGGCAGTGTAGTCCCAGTGAACCTGGCTTTCAGGTTTTGTCGGGTCCTCATGGCCAGTTACAAGAGTCACTGATGTTGCAACGGCTCTGTGGGTTACAGGAAGTCCGAGGGATGTTGGCGCTCCGATGGCTGAAGTTACTCCCGGAATCACTTCAAATTTGATATCATGTTCCATCAAAGCCAATATCTCTTCTCCTCCACGGCCGAATATGAATGGGTCTCCGCCTTTAAGGCGGACCACATTTTCATGCTTTTGGGCCTGCTCGATAATGAGTTCATTGATTTCATCCTGAGTCTTGTAGTGCTCGCCTGCCTTTTTGCCGACATATATCCTTTCTGCACTTTCCGGTGCATGGGCCAGTATTTCCTCGTTTGCAAGATAATCGTATAAAACAACATCAGCCTTGTTCAAGGCTTTCACTGCTTTAAGAGTTATGAGCTCTGCATCTCCAGGTCCTGCACCTATTAGATAAACTACCATTGTATCACTTTATAAGAATCCTTTAAAGAAGTTCAGTCCGTCATCTGAACCGAATAGCTCTTCGCATGCCCTTTCAGGGTGAGGCATCATTGCACATACCAGTCCTGACTCGTCGCATACGCTTGTGATTGCTTCCATGGACCCGTTAGGGTTTTTGCCTTCAAACTGAAGGACAATCTGGTCCTGGTCTTTTAGAAGGTCAATGTCTTCTGTGTAGAACCTTCCTTCTGCGTGAGCCACAGGAAGCTTTATAATCTGGTCTTTTTTGAACGCCTTTGTGAAAGGTGTCCTTGAGGTTCCGACCTTCAAGTCAACCCATTCGCAGTTGAATTTGGGATATTCGTTTGTGATGAATATTCCGGGAACAAGTCCGATTTCACCCAGAATCTGTGCTCCGTTACAGATTCCTAATACTGGCTTTTCTTCTTTAACCAAAGCTTTGATTCCGTCGATTACAGGAGTGATTGATGCCATTGCACCTGCTCTTAAATAGTCTCCATATGAAAATCCGCCGGGAATGACTATGCCGTCGTAGTCTGTGAGGTTTTCCTCGCTCCACCAGATGTATTCAGGAGTGAGTCCTGCCAGTTCTATTGCCTGTGCAACGTCCCTGTCACAGTTGGTTCCCGGAAATCTGATTACTCCAATCTTCATCCTCTCACCTTATTTGCCGCAGGCCATGTTCTGCGGAATGACATTGATTTTGTAATTGTGAATCACTGGATTGCACAATAGCCTTTCGCACATGTCAACTACGTTTTCCCTGATTGCTTCCCTGTCATCGCCTTCCATCTGGAATTTGATGATTTCAACAGTCTTGACGTTTTTGACGTCGTAGCCCAATAAATCAAGAGACCTTTCGACCTGAGTCGCTTCAGGGTTCAACATACCATCTTTAAGAGAGATTTTTACTTCAATATCAAATAACATCTAAATCACCTTTTCATCATCCGGAATAATCCTGTTGTAAACTTCAATGTAAGCGTCCATTACTTCTGAGTCCTTTCCTTTTCTGAAAAGTTCCTTGTCGAGCATTTCGAGGGTTTCGCTGTCCCACAGCCTGCATCCGTCAGGAGATATCTCATCACCCAAAAGGATGTTTCCGTCCTTGTCCTTACCGAATTCGACCTTGTAGTCAACAAGAATGATTCCTGCATCGGCAAAGAATCCTTTGAGGATTTCATTGATTTTCAATGCCTTTTCAGTGAGGATATCGACTTCCTCCTGTGTTGCAATGCCAAGCACCCTTATGAGAGAATCTGTGAGCATCGGATCGTGGTATTCATCATCCTTATAATCCATCTGAACAAGTGGAGGGTCTAGTTTTGTGCCGTCCGCAATCGGGTATTTGCGAACGAGACTGCCTGTTGCAATGTTTCTTACAATCACTTCAATCGGAATCATCTCAAGTTTTTTGGCAAGCATGACGTTTGGCTCAGGCAGGTCGATGAACTGGGTTGCAACGCCGTTTTCCTCAAGAACCTTGAAGATTTTAGCGGAAATCACTGCATTGTATGCTCCTTTGTTGTTCATTACCTCTTTTCTCGCACCGTCGCCGGCGGTCATGTCATCCCTAAACTCGATTATGACTTCATCGTCATTGTCGGTAGTGAAAACACTCTTTACTTTTCCGGAATTAATTAACTCTTTTTTGTCCATGATATCAACAATCAAATTAGTATATTATTATTTTTGGACAAAATGTTATATAAAATTAAGTTAAAATAAGAAAAAAATAGCGGTTTTTTACAATTCCTTTATGTATTTCACATCACCTTCACTTCGGCCAAACTTCATTCCGTTCTCCTTGCCGTTGGGAAGAACCGACAGTATGGCGAGAGGATAGTCATCATCTGGCCTTAAAAACATCTGATGAGCGACATTCTGGCGTGTTGTAACCGCTATTTTATAATTGTTTTCGAGTTTTGTAAGGTCTCCATCCAAGAAGACCTTGTTGAATGTCTGGTCATAGAGATATTCGGGAAATTCATCCCGAATATTGAAATGATCCAATAACTCCCTTAAAATCATGATTATTCCATGCTCGGGAGATTTTTCTGGTCTGATTCATATGATGAACCGATTAGGTCACCGGATTCTGTGTCGTATTGCCTGAATCCTCCGTCGGAGTATGTGACCTCCCTGTAATATCCTTCACCGTTCTGTTCGTTGAACTTGACGATTTCACTTACTATGTCGCCGTCTGATGAGGAAGATGAACTTTCAGAAGATGCGACACTACTTACTTTATCCTTTATATTTTCTATGCTGTTTGAATCGATATTTTCCATATTAACACCCAATTCGTTCATAAAAGAAAATGCCACGGCACCGCCGATGACCAGCACTGCCACAATGAGTCCTAAAACGACTAAAATAAAGCTTTTCATATTCTCACCTCTTTGAAATTTTCATTTATCTTATGGGCGTGGTTGTTAAAATACTTTTCTATCAATTTATATATCAATAAGAATAAAATAAGATTATGGATGTGAAAAATGCCACAATACTACTCATATTTCTGCTGTGCATTCTGGGCCTGATAGCAGGAGTATACTATACCGAAGCCAGCGACAGCTCTTTTAGCGCTGATGAGTATGAGGAAAGCGTCCATGAGGATTCAAACGGCACAATCACCATTGAACTTGTTTTAAAAGAAAAAAATGAAAATGGTTTAGACAAATTTTTCACTTAAATATTATCCAAACATTTAAAGCAAAAGAACAGTTGATAAACTCAAACCTGTGATTTTAGCTATTTCTTCAGGAGTGTGCAGTCCTTTTAAATTTTTAGCTATTTCAATTTTGTTTTTTTCAATCAGTTCTTCCTTATACATTTCCAATACGCCTTTAACTCTTTCTGCCATACCAATCATCTCCATCAATTGATTCTGCTCACTTTCATCAATATACTCAACAATATTCAAGTAACTTCCAATTACAACTTCATCAAGTTTTTCTTCAGGAATGCAGTGTTTTTTATTTTTAATATATCTGCAAGTTTCACCGACGATATCGGCTTCACTTTCATTTAAATCAAATAATGGTAAAGCGATTAGAAGAGAGCATTCCTGATAGGTGAGTCTCTTGTTGTTTTCGAATTTGTTTCTAATTACATTTAAATCTTTTTGTTTGTTTATTTTTTTAGTTTTGATGATTTTAGGATGAAATGTCAGGTCACATTTCGTATACTCCCTGATTCTTCCGCCTTCAGATAAAACAATCAAAATTAACCGGACATCTTCACTTACATTTTGAAATTCACGAAGATAATAGCCAAAGGACTGTTTCAAATCCTTTGTTCTAAGGACATCCTTTTTGAATTCAAAGATAATGATTTTGCCCGACTCGGTTAATGCTTTAAAATCAAATAGATTGTTGAATATTTTTACTTTTCCAGTTTTTTTATAGGATATCTTTTCACTTGGAAGCATGTCCACAATTTTTTCATCAAATCCAAAAACAATCAGAATATGATTCAAAAAATACATGAAACAAAATTTTAAAAACAAATCCCTATTTCTTTCGTTTTCAACAGACATGAAAATAAACCTCCATACTGATTTTTATTATCGTTTATTTGTTTATATCTCAAAACATATAAAGTATTTGTTTGAATAGAGGTAAATTTAATGGTTTTAAAGCAATATTGCTTTGGACGTGTGAAATTGAGCTGAAAAAAGAATCAAATTAACTTCTTACAAAAATATTTCTAAAAAAATGATGACCTAACTAAAAAATTTCGGATTTGAGAGTTTGATTGCAGTGATTGAAAGTACAATCACCACAGAACATGCATTAAAAAAAAAATGAAAATTGTTTAGATAAGTTCTTTACCTAAACTCTTTCTTCGACGTCATCCCATTTAGGGTGTTTTGCAGGAAGCAATGTCAGTATTAAGGTTGCTCCCAGAAGGATTATTGCTGATACAATTGTGAAGTTAAGCTGGTCAATGGTACTGTTGTTTACAACATCAATCATTCCACCGATCCATACGATGGAAATGACTATCGGAAGAACGTATTTTACAATGACAATCCACCATTTTCCAAGCTTTATTGTCCTTGTCCTTGCATTTAAAAAGTCAACAAGCTTTTCGGCCTTGAACACCCATGCAAAGACTATGCACTCAACAATAACACCGAAGAGGAGCGCAATCTGGTTGATGAAGGTGTCCACATATCCCAAAAGGGACCCGCCGTATGCGGTTGCATAAATCATTGAGATTGCAGCGCCTATGACAATCAGGACAGTCATTGTCTTTGACCTTGACCATGCGAACTTGTTCTGGATTGAAAAGGATAATGGCTCTATGGTTGAGAGGATGCTGGTAAGGCCTGCAAGATAAACTGTGAGGAAGAATAATGGTCCTAAAACGATTGCCCACTGGCCCAGGACATTGAATACTGTCGGATAAGCTATGAATACAAGACCGGTTCCCTGGGTTACAAGGTCTGCCACGGCGGTTCCTGACTGCAGGGACATGTAGCCTAGAATTGAAAATACTCCTAAAGCGGCGAAGTTTTCAAACAACGAATTTGCAAGGGCGATTGAGATTGTGTTTGTGATTAGGTCCGCATCGTCTTTTGTGTAGCTTGCATATGTAAATGCGATTGACATTCCGAGACTCAATGAGAACACAATCTGGCCGAAGGCAGCCATCCAGATTTCAAAATGGGTTAGAAGTGACCAGTCCGGATTGAATAGTTCTGCCAGTCCTATTGAAGCGCCAGGCAGAGTTAAGGAGAATCCGACAATGATTACCATAATTATGAAAAGTGCCGGAACCAGGAGCTTTGAGACCTTTCCGAGGCCTGCTTCAAGGTCCCTGTGTGAAATAAACCAGATGATAACCCAACCTATAATCATTGCAACGGCAATCAGCGGAATGAACTGGGTGAGACTCAAATATGATTCGGAAGATTGAAGAAGGGTTACCGTAAAGAAAGTGTTCGGATCAGCTCCCCAACCCTTAAAGAAACTCAAAATCATATAGATTCCGTCCCAGCCGAGAATCGCTGAGTAGTAAATCATGATCATGAACACGGCAACCGGCAGAAGCCATCCCAGATACTCGCATTTGGAGTTGATCTTTCGGATTGCCTTTGCAAAAGAAGATTTGAAGTTGTATCCGACGCCGTATTCCAGAATTAAAAACTGCATCCCCATAAGTAAAATCGCCACGATATACGGGATGTAGAAAGCTCCACCCCCGTTTGAGTACAAAACATAAGGATATCTCCAGATGTTTCCAAGTCCAACTGCAGAACCAATCATTGCAAGGATGAATGAAAGGTTGCTGCCCCATTCGTTTTTATCTGCCATAATTTCCCTTTTTCCTATTAGTATTATGTAAACTATTTTTGTTAATTGAGTAATAAATAGGTTTAGGTAAAAATTTAAAGTTGCTTTAAAATTAAATTAGGAGTCGGGATTTTTGCTTGGATTGTGTTAACATATGATTTAATCTAAGCTCACTGACATTAACATTGATGGTTGGTGATTTTGACTGTGATTAAAATTAGGGATATATATCACTGATTTATTAAAAGATATACTGAAAATATTTATCGTTAAGAGTGCGACCCACAATTTTCATAATTTTTATATATTTTTTATTACTATT
>NZ_CAMVPN010000042.1 GCF_947169325.1 uncultured Methanobrevibacter sp.
CACGTACGGTTCCAAAGAGGGTGCGGACGAGTAATCGTCCAATCCTATCTAACTAGATTAATTATTTCATCAAATACTATTAAATACAATATTAAACAAATCTAAACTAAGTGATTAATTATGGATTATGATGTGATTTATATTGGAAGCGGAAATTCCGCCTGGCAGGGAGGAAGATTCCTAAGAAAGGCAGGACTCAAAATACTCATTGTTGAGGAAAGCCTTTACGGAGGGGTCTGCGCAAACCGAGGATGCAACTCAAAGGCACTTCTTGATGCTCCCTACGAGATCAAGGCATTGGCCGATAACTTCGAAGGAGTCGGCAAAAAGGGAGACTTTGAAGTCGACTGGCCTGCACTGATGAAGTACAAACAGAAAAGAATTGCTGGAATGTCAATATTTCTCGACGGCAAGTTCGACGAATACGATTTGGATGTTGCCCACGGCAAAGGGGTAATCGTTGACGAGCACACTGTGAAAGTCGGCGAAAAGACATTCACAACAGATAAGATTGTAATCTGCACAGGACTGAAACCTGTCATTCCAGACATCAAAGGAAAGGAATATCTCCATGACAGCACAGACTTTTTAGACATTGCAGAGCTTCCAAAGCACGCAATAATCATAGGTGCAGGGTTTGTAGGAATGGAATTCGCTTCAATACTTGCGGAAGCCGGACTTACTGCCGATGTAATCATAAGGGGAAACATGGCATTGAAGTACTTCCACCAGCCATATGTCCAGAACGTAATAGAAATATTAACAGAAAAGGGCATCAACTTCCATTTTAATCAGACAGTAGCAGAAATCACATCTGATGTTGAAATCGAAAACCCTGAAGAGAAAGTCCTTAATGTGGTTCAGGGAATGAATGCCGATGAGGATTTAAGAGACCCTGAAGCAAAAGTAGACAACAGGGCATATGAAAATGCATTCACAGTCAGATGTGAAAGCGGACTGGAATTGACCGGTGACTATGTGATAGCTGCAATGGGAAGAACAGCAAACGTCGATGGCATTGGCCTTGAAAACGTTGGCTTGACCTACACACAAGCCGGAATAAAGGTCAACGGACACCTGCAGACCGACGTGCCCAACATATATGCTTCAGGTGATGTTGCAGATACTGGAATCGCAAAGCTAGTGACAGTTGCAATACACCACTCCAAATATCTTGCAAAGGAGATACTGGGCGAAGCAGATGAGATTAAGTATCCTGTAGTTCCTGCAGTAGCATATACAATTCCAAGGATTGCAACAGTCGGAGTTCCTGCATATGTCGGTGAGAAAAACGATGAATATGATGTTCACACAATCAGATACGGAAGGTCATACTCACTTGAGCTTAAAAATGACCTGACAGCTGAGGCAAAGGTAATTGTCGATAAGTCCCTGCAGATTGTAGGTGCAGAGATATATGCTGCCGATGCTGAAAACGTGGCAAACATGTTTGCATTCATCATTAACCAGAAAATAACACTTGAAGAGCTTGACGAGATGATTTACGCATTCCCTTCAAGCAGTTCAGTATGTCTGTACAAATTGCACAAGATACATTATAAATTCTAATGGGTGATACTTATGAGCGATAATCAACTTACTTATGCGGACGTTAAGGAATATGAAAAGATGTTCACGTTAACTCCTCCGTTTCTGCTTGAAAGATTTGCTAAAAAGAAAACCAATCTTGTTTCAAAGTTCGAATCCAAGGTCGAAAGCTTTTTAGGAAAGATGGATGATGGCAAGAAAAGGAAATTGGATCTTGTTTTAAACAGCGACATCGATGACCTTCAGGCAATCATGGCCGAGGCATACGATAAAAGCGGCAAAAAACAATATAAGATTTTGGCAAATCCAAAATATAAGGAATTCATTGAATTGAACATGAATGAAGTCAGAAAAATGATTGAATAATCGTTTTTCCTTTTTTTTTAATTTTTAGATTGGCATTCGAATGCCTTGTTTACAGTATCCTCAACATTGATGTTTGATGGTTCGCCATTTCTTTTGAAATGGCCGAGATATTCTATGTTTCCGTTTTTTCCATGTATCTTTGAGACGTCCAAATCGACAATGTGGTAATCTTTTTCTCTGAAATAGTCAATTACATCAAAAATGACGTCCTTATGGACTTCCATATCGAGGATTATTCCCTTATACTTCTTGGCAATCTCCATTCCGCACTCGAATTGGGGTTTTATTAGAAATACAAGTTCGAAATTCTCATCTTCCAACGCTATCCTGTCAATGATGTGCTTTAGGGATATGAATGAAACATCAGAAACGATAATGTCAATGTCAGTAAACAGTTCGCTCGGCGCATCCTTGAAATTCAGTTGTTCATAGAGCTCAACCCTTTCATCGTTTCTTAAGGAGTCTGCCATCAAGTCAGTTCCCACATCAATTGAAACAACTCTTTCAGCACCATGCTGAAGGCTGCAGTCGGTGAACCCTCCTGTTGATGAGCCTATGTCCATGACATTTTTGCCTTTAAGGTCAATGCCGAATGATTCTATTGCACCTTCAAGCTTCAATCCTGCTCTTGATACATATCTTAATGAATCTTTATCGATTATTTCTATCCTGTCTTTACTTCCAACATTGTAGCTGCATTTGGTGATGATTTTCTCATTTACCTTGACGTTTCCTGACTTGATCAGTTCCTTTGACTTGTTTCTTGAGCTGGTGTAATTGTTGGTTACCAGATACTTGTCCAATCTCTCTTTCATTTCAACACCATATTCTTTAACAAAACTTAATTTTTGAAAATGATTTAAATAAAGAATAATTCTCTTATATTTTAATATCTGTCAAAAAAACATATAAAGTTATGATATTTAATCAAAAAAAGAAAAAAAGAGTATATTTCAAAGCTTGTTGATGTCCTTGAAGTACAGAATGTCATCGCAGACTACTTCAAGCAGTTCAGGGTCATGGCTTACCGCCAATATGCCTATATTGTTTGCTCTACAGTGCTTGATTAGTGCTTCCCAGATTTGCACCTGTGTTACTGCATCAAGCATTGTGGAAATTTCGTCTGCTATAATGAATTTTGTTTTAGGATTTAAAGCTCTCAATATACTGAAACGTTGAAGTTCTCCACCGGAAAGTTCGCTTGGCCAGCGTGTAAGCCAATTGTCCTTAAGACCAAATGTATCCTTCAAATCCTGAGTAGGAGTCCATGATTCGTTCAATACCTTTTCCATTTTCCATTTAGGGTTCATGGTCTTTTCAGGATGTTGGAAAATCAATTGAACAGGATAGTAATCCTTATCGGGAATTTTGTTGCCGTCTATAGTGACATTTCCGGAATAATGGCTGATAAAACCCGCCATAATTTTGCATAATGTGCTTTTACCACTGCCGCTGTCTCCGATTAAACCGATAATTTTATCGCTGGGAAGTGTTAATGAAACGTCTTTTAATATCTGCCTTTTCTTGTTGTATGCAAATGTAATATTTTCAGCTTTAAGATTCATCATTTCCCTCCTTAAAATTAAAGCATCTAATCATAATGCCGTCATGTTCTTCCAGCTTAGGGATGTTGTTTTCACATTTGTCCAGACGTATAGGGCAGTTTTCATAATATGGGCATCCATGAACTTCCTCTAATGGCTGAACGCCTTCTTTCAGTTTGAAGCCGTTTCTAGGAAGTGCATCAATTAATGCTTTTGTATATGGATGCAATAGGTTGTCGGCATTTTTGAAGTTTTCAACATGGTTGATTTCAATAACGTAACCTGAATAGAATATCGCAACCCTATCGGCGGTTTTTAATGCTACATCAATCTCGTGTGTAATAAGCAAAACTCCTTTTCCATGATTTTTCAGATTTCTGATGTCCTCGATTGTCTCTTCAACGCTTTTTGCATCAAGACCGGGTGTCGGTTCATCAGCAATCAGCAGGTCCGGATCGCCAATCAAGGCGGTGGACAGCAATACCTTTCTTGCCATTCCTCCAGACAGCTCAAAAGGATACAGGTCATCCACGCTTTCATCCAACCCATATCTTTCGAATATTTCCCTTTGTCTTTTTTGCTTTTCGTCGTGTTCGTTTTCGTCTTTGCATTCGCCAATTGCCTGTTCGCCCACTTTCATCAGGGGGTCGAGGAAATTAACTGACTGCGGTATCAGACAGATTTCCTTGCCCCTTAACTTTTCCTTCAGTTCCTGGTCAAGGACATTTCCCTTGTATTTAAGTTCGCCGGTTACATTAGCATTATAAGGCAAAATCCCCAATATGGAATGGGCTAGAAGACTTTTACCTGAACCGCTTGAACCCAATACCGCTACGATTTCGCTTTCATTGATGTCAATTGTCAAATCTGATATTACCTTGGAATCATGTCTGTTTAATCCTTGAACATACTGTGTAAAGGATATTGATAAATTGTTCACGTCTAATAAATTTGCCATAATATCACCAAAATCCTAGTTATTTGCCTGTGAAGGATCAAATAATCTTTTTAAGTTTTCTCCAATAATATCAAACAGCAATACGACTATCAATAATGCCAATCCTGGGAAGAATGCCAACCACCATGCGCCCATTGCAAGATAGGACATTGATTCGGATAGGATAATACCGATTGCCGGTTCGTGAGGTGAGAGGCCGAATCCTAGGAAGGTAACGCTTGATTCGTGCATGATTGCATGAGGGAATACCAGCAATGTTCCTACAAATATCTGGGACAGTACCAAAGGCAATATGTGATTTTTGGCAATCCATAACTTGCTTTTTCCGAATCTTCTGGATAAGTTCACATATTCGGATGTGTTAATCTGCAGCACTTCCGCCCTAAGCACCCTTGTAAGGTTTACCCAGTGGGAAAATGCCACTGCCATTATTACTCCGAATGCCCCTTTACCTAATGCGATGGATATCATCATAATCAGCAGGATATGAGGTATTGATGCAAACAGGTCAATTAACCATGATACGAATTCATCGTATGCTTTGTTTACGCTTGCTAAAAATGCCAGAAGGGTAGCTATTATGCTTGAAATTACGGAAGCTCCTATACCAATCATGATACTTAAGCTTAAACCCTTAATTGTTCTTATGAACATGTCCCTTCCCATCCAATCTGTACCGAAAGGATGTGAAAATGAAGGAGCCTGCATTTTTATGGTAAAGTCTGTAGGAAGATTTGCATCGATTAATGTTCCGCAAATGAAGATAACTAACAGCACGCATCCTGTAAGTGCAATTGTCAAAAGTGTCTTCTGCCTCAAGTTCAGGCTGGAGAACAGGCCTCTATTGTACCATGGCATTTCACTCATCGTCCTCACTCCTTATTCTTGGGTCTACATATTCATAGATTATATCGGCAATAAGGTTTCCTGCAAATACGAATATTGCGGATATGATTACAATTCCCAGCAGTAAAGGAACGTCTGACCTTAATCCTGCAGCTACTGTAGCCTGACCGATTCCAGGGTATGCGAATACCTGTTCTACAAGGATTGTTCCTCCAAAGAGTTCATTGAATGACATGAACTGGATTGTGATTGCTGGAAGCAAAATGTTTCTGATTCCGTGATTTTTTATTATTCCCCAAAAACTTTCGCCTCTTGCTTGAGCGAATAAGAAATAATCACTTTTCTTAACACTAATAAGTTTGTCTCTTGTATACATTGTTAGAGAAGCTATTCCAACAATACTTAATGTTACTGCAGGCAGTATCAGCCGGTACAGCCACTGCCAGAATGTAACTGTATCTGACAATTGTCCAATCGGAACAGACAGTCCGATAGGGAACCACCCTAGATAAACTGAAAAAACCATCAGGAGAACTAATCCTATCCAAAATGTTGGTGTTGACTGCAAGATGTAGCAATAGGTTTTAATTGCCTTATCAATTAAAGTTCCTTCCTTTGCACCGGCTATTACACCTAGTCCAAATCCTACAACTGCAGATATTACCCAGGAAACTGCCATAAGTGTAAATGATGCGGTGAATTTTTGAAGTATTACTTCAGTTACAGGCACCCTGTAGATTAATGAAAATCCCATGCTTCCGGTTGCCAGTGTCTGAAGCCATCCCATTACTCTTTCACCTAAAGACAGGTTTGTTCCCCAATATTCTCCTATGATTGCCATCTGTTCTTGGCTGACAATTCTTTGTCCAAGATAGGCTTTTACAGGGTCGATTGGAGATAACTGTATCATGATGAAACTGATTGCGGCAATAACAATTAATAAAATTAGTAATCTAATAGCTTTGTATCCAAAAAATTTAGCTAATTTCTTATTGTTAATTTTAATCATCTCGTATAAATTTCGTTGAAAAAAAAGGAAAAAAGAATGATTTATATGGATAAATCATCTTTTTTTTAGTTTATTTAATCTGAGGTTTCGTTTAAACGTGTCCAATCGTATATGTTACCCCAGATGTCTCCACCGTGAGGGTAGATGAGGTGAGTACTATTGGATATGTTTAAGTTATCGCTTACGAAGTAGGTGTAGTCCATTGTTCCAATCCAAATGTAAGGATAGTTAGCGTTTGCTGCTTGGGATACGCCGGACCATGAACTGTATGATGAGTTAAGGTCTTCACCCATTGCAGCATCAATGCCGGAATCTACAGCAGAATCGTTGAGCATTTGTACATTGTCATATCCTACACCAGCTACTCTTGAGTCGTATTGGTGTTCAAGTGAATATGGATCTGCTGAACCCCAACCCCATACAACTGATTGACTGTGTATGTTAGGGTCGATTTCATCCCAGGTTGCACCTACTGGATCAATTTGAATACCTAATTCTTTAGCTTGTTCAGCAAGAGTTACAGCAATTGCTTGTCTTTCGGTTGCTGATGCTTTGTAGTATACGGTAAATGCTGCTTTGGTGCCGTTGTTTTCTCTGATTCCGTCACCATCGGTGTCTTTCCAACCTGCATCTTCAAGCATTTGTTTAGCTTCATCGACTTTACCGTCTTCAAAGGTTGGGTCAAATGACCATGGTAATTGGTTTGCTACACCGTTGTATGATGCGTTTCCGAATCCGTTTAATGCACCTTCGATTAATTGACTCCTATTAATACCAATGTTTAAAGCTTCCCTAACTGCAGGGTCACCAGTTACATTGTTACCGATGGTGTAATTGTCATCTGCAACTTTTCCTTCATCCATTTGAACAGGTAATGAAACACCACGTACATCAATGGAATCGAAGTATTCCAAGTGGTAGCCGTCAACGGTTTCGTTTGCATAGGATACTGCTACTTCAGCAATGTCCACGTCACCGTTTTTGACTGCTGCAAATGCTGCGTCAGAGTCAAGGAATAGGTTGGTTATTTTTTCGAAGTATGGTTCTTTTCCATAGTAGTCAGGGTTTTTCTCAAGGATGAACTGTTGTCCTTTATCCCATTGAGCTAATTTATAAGGTCCGGAACCGATTGGGTTTTGTCCGTATGATTCTTCATTATAACCTGCTTCTGGAACAATACCGACATCAGTCAATTTGTTGATGAATGTTGAATCGGATTTGTTAAGAGTGAATACTACTTTATCACCATCCGCTTTAGCATCATTCATGTTACTTAAATCTGCACCTTCTCCTAATTCTTTAGCTTTGTTGTAGGAGAATGCTACATCTTTAGCAGTTAATGTTGTATTGTCTGTGAATTTAACATCGTCACGAATGGTTACTGTGTATGTTTTCAAGTCGTCTGATATTGTATAATTTGTTGCCAAATCATTCACGAAATTGTTGTCTTTGTCTCTTTTTAAGATTGTACTTTGTATTAGAGGGTCAGTTCCGGAATCGTGATATCCCCAACCATGCATTGGGTCAAAACCATATTCCGGCTCTTCACCGTGAGCAGCAACACAGGTCACTAATTCATTAGCAGCATGTTCTGTGCTTCCGCCACCTAAAGCAATTGCAGCTATAGCAACTATTGCAATAACGGCAACCACTGCACCGATAATATATTTTGTGTCCATTTTTTTTCCTCATTAAAAATTTTTTTATTATTAACTCAAAAGTAATATCCACTTAGTATTACTTTTTTTTATAAATTTCAGATTGCAGTAATACTTTTTTTAATAATGATATTACAATAAATACTATAAGTTTAGGAGTATATAAATATTGCCAATATATTTTTATTATTTAGCTAATATTATTGACATTTAAAATAGAAAATTAGAAAAGCAAGCAAATTATGAGAAAATTTTGAACAAAAAAGAAAAAGAATAATAATTAAAAAGGACTCATATTTAAGAGAATATCGAGCTCGTTGTCATCTTTTAGAAGAGTAACCATGTTCTCATTAACATTAAAAGACAATACCTTATCGTTAAGGCTTTTGAATCCATATTCCTCAATTAATGCATGATACAAATCATATATTGTGCATTCAATAGTGTCAGTGTACGGATTCAATCTAATTGATTTCTCCCTGGCTTCCTGACAGATTTTGTCGAATTCTTCCATTGAATACTTTTTCTCATGAAAAACCGGAAGAAGCATGCTGTCCTCATAGTTCCAATGCGTTAGGATATAACAATACATCATATTATCATCAAATCCCATTATATCCATTATCCTTTATCAATTAATCTATTCTATTCAAATAGGTAGTGATAAATACTATGTTTCTCTCAGAACAATTTTACAGCCTCGCAGCAATTTTACGAAGTCAGAGCAATTTGATTAAGAAATTAAGAAAAACAATTAAATAAAAAAAGTAGTTAAAAATAAAAAAATTAAATCACTTCAAAGCCAAGGAGCTTGATTCTGTTTGAAAGAAGTTTAGGATCTTCATCAATCTCTTCGGACAATTTTGTAGTGATGTATTTCTTGTTGTCATCGGCAAATACGGTGGCGATCTTCAAGTCGTCACTGTCTACCAATACGCTTGCAAGGAAGTTTGCTCCGCTTGAAATGCCTATTCCAAGGCCGAATTCCTTGGCTATTCTTTTTGCCATGTTGATTGCATCGCAGTCATGAATCAGGACTATGTCATCGATTAGGTCCTCATCGACAATTCCCGGAATGAAGTCATCTCCTATTCCTTCAATCAGATGGCTTCCCTCTTCCATTCCCATTTTAAGGATTGATAATGTGGAAGGTTCAAGAGCTATTATTTTGGAATCCGGATTGTTTTCCTTAAGCTTTTTTCCGATTCCCATTAATGTTCCACCTGTTCCGATGCCTGAAACGAATGCGTTTACATCCGGAATCGCATCAAGGATTTCCTGACCTGTTGTTTTGTATTGTGCTTCGACGTTGAATGGATTGTCAAATTGGAGGGGTCTGTATGCGCCGGTTTTGTTTGCGAATTCTTCGGCAAGCTCAAGTGCCCTTTTGAATCCCCCTTCCTCTTTTGATACGAGATGGACATGCGCCCCATACATTTCTATGAGCTTTCTTCTCTCAAGAGACACCCAATCAGGCATGAATATGTGGACGTCATGACCGAAAAGTGCACCTATGGCGCTGAAAGCAATTCCTGTATTTCCGCTTGTAACCTCAACAATGGATTGTCCTTCAGCAAGGTTGCCGTTTTCCCTTTCCTTTTGGATAATGTATAATGCAATTCTGTCTTTTATGCTTCCGGAATAGTTGTAGTATTCAAGTTTCGTATATATGCTGCCTTCCTTTCCTTCAAACTCATAGTCGATTTTTATCATTGGGGTATTTCCAACTAAGTTTCCAAAATTCATAACATTCCATCCAATAAATGATATAACATTATTATATTTGTGACTTCAATCGTAATATACTTTTTTGAAAAATTTTCATTAACTATAAAAATTATAATCTATAAAGTAATATTGATTAAGATGGATTTTAATATTGATTTATCGCAAAAACTTTCCCTGAAATACCCGAATAGGGTGCCTAAAGACTATGACGTTTCAGAGATTCAGTATACATTTGACTTCATTTACATGGTTTTGAAGAATGATGCAGGCATTGAAGAGGCCTTGAAAAGTGTTAGCTATAAATACAATTTATCGGAAGTCCATTTTAAAAAATATCTCATTGAAAACAAATATGTCTTAACCAAGGGCAATGCAAATGACGCTTCAGTTGAGCTCAAGAGATACAATACGAAATCCCTCAAAAAGATGCTTAAGAAAAACGGGCTTAAGGCATCAGGAAAAAGACAGCAGATTGAGAAAAGGATCATTGAAAGCGGACTTCTTGGAAGCGAAGAGTATCTCTCTTCAAAGTCCAAAATCTTCTATAAAAACAAAAAGAGAAGAATCCGCATTTTTGAGCAATTGCTGTATAAGTATTATTATTTCAATGAATTCAATGAGTTTTATATGGACAATTTCAGAAAGAAAGAGGAAAAGATTCCAATTGCTTTTATAAACAGGCACATCGATAAGGCCACAGAAGATGAGGACCACTACATGTTTGCTGTAAACAGCCAGGTGATGGTTGAGCATTTCTATGAAAGGGGCAACTTCAAAGGCATGATGGAGCATGTGCTTAAGATTTTATGCATCAACCTGAATCCCGTGTGGAAAACTGACGATTTGAAAAACCATGGTGGAATTCCTATTGAGACATACAACAACCTATTGTTATTGAAAGGCAGGCTGGGCAAAAACAGGATAATTTCAGCATATTTTGTCGTTTGGGATTCATTCAACTTCGAAAAGATAATAGTTTCAAAGTATGCGGGATACAGATGCCTTAAGGACCTGCTGAATTATAAGGACTACAATAAAATCAACGATGAATTATACACCAAATATTATTCAAACGATGATTTGAAAATCAAGAAAATCACCCAGAAAACATTATTTGACTTTTAACTAGGAAAGGATTTATGATAAAATGATTAAAAAGAGATATCTTGCTATTTTACTGATTATACTTATTGTTGCGGTTTATGGCTTTGTCACAATCAACCAGAGTGCACATGAGCCACAGACAACCGTGAATGAAACTCAGACAACAACCCATGAATTTCTTGGAAATGATTCCACCGGCTCTGTTGAGGTCATAAGAAATGTCGGAAATCCCAACGGTGAAAGGGTAGCTTATGTCGTTGGTGTTCATCCTCTTGAAAACGACACCCACAAAACACTGCTGAACCTTCTTCAGCAACAGGCAAACCTGAACTGCTGCTATGATATCTACATAATCAATGTTGATTTGGATTTCAGCCAATACGGCCAGCTCTATCCTGATGATGAGCCTGGAAGGGCTGAAGGACAGGACCTTGCATATAAGTATGTCTATCCGGCAATCGTCAACGGCTCATACAAATTCGCTGTAGACGTTCACGCCCATGGAGGGGCATATCCCTATGACACATTCGTGTTTTGTCCTGTAGACGGAGGTACAGGTGAAAGCTACGGAAGAAATGTCTCCGAGAGCACACAAAACGTATCATATTACAATCCATATCAGACAACAAGCGGCCCTTACCTTACAATTCCTTTAAACGAGAATGGAATTCCGGCAATTTACTTTGAAGAGAACAGCTTTTATTCTCAGGACATCAAGGATTCCCATATGATGGAGCTTATCCGTGGCGTCGACAATCTGAAGTTATGATAACATGAGCGATGAGAGATACATTGATGACGAACTGCTTTTGAATGCACGCAGACCTGAAGGGGACCTTGGAAATGACTTGATTGACAACATGAACGTCAATCATGAAGGCCTTGCCAGATGGAGCCTAAGCCATCTGGACATATCAGATAATGATTCTATTCTTGATGTCGGCTGCGGCGGCGGAGTAAATGTGGAAAGGTTTCTTGAGATGACTGACGCTTTAGTCGTTGGCCTTGATTATGCAGAGCTTTCCGTTGAAAGATCCTCTGAGCTGAACAGTTCTGCAATCGATGATGGGAGATGTGAAATCATTCAGGGTTCTGTTTCAGACCTTCCTTTCAATGACGCCACATTTGATATCGTCACAGCCTTTGAAACTGTTTATTTCTGGCCTGATTTTGTAAACGATTTAATTGAAATCAGAAGGGTTTTAAAGGACAAAGGTAAAATATTCATAGCAAATGAAGCACTTCCAAATGAATCCGATGAACGCCAAAGGCATATCGTAGAGCTTCTTGAGATGAGAATATATTCGCAGGATGAATTGGAGGATTCACTAGCGAAAGCGGGTTTTGGTGAAATTGAATGTTATGTAAAAGAGTCCAAGGATTCCTTTACAGGTGATGATGCAGACTGGATTTGTGCAATTGCAAAAAAATAACTAGTTTTTAATATCAATAATAACAAATATGCAATTAGGTGCTTAGAATTGCAAATAGATTATATACATATTGGCAGATTATTAATTGAAATTATAGTATTTATAGTTTTCATGTTGATCTTTAGTGTTATTTTGGATAAGATTCGCCAAAGCAACAACAGGCTATTGAATCCGAAAGAATATTTCCCTGAAGAGGAGATTCATTCCTTAAGGCAGATTTCCATTCTGATACTGATGGGAATGTTTTTCATTAACATTCTGTATTCTGTAGTTTTCATTAACGGAGATCTGTTCTATTTTGCCATATATGATATTATTCTTTCACTTTATGTTGCATCCAAACTTGACAAAAGCAGCATCAAAAACAAGATCTTATTAATATTGCTCGTTCCTTACGGGTCACTGACATTCCTGATTTTTGGAAACAGTCTTGTTGGACTGCTTGATTTGATTCACATCCCTGTATTCATTTACTTCATCAAAGTGTATTATGACAAGTTCAGGGAGTACACTTCATCAAACGGTCTTGGAATCACAATATTATTGCTGTTTACATTAGTATTCATCAGTTTCTTTTTAACCCAACTTTTTGAAGGGGTAAGCCCTTTGGATTCTCTTGTGATGGTATCAAATTCATTCACCAGTAATGGATATGCCGTTTTAGGAAATTCTGTGGGCGGTAAAATTGATTCGATATTTCTGGTTTGGGGAGGATATCTCCTTTCCGGTGTGGGTACGGCCACATTGGCAGCCGGAATTCTTATAAACCACTACAGGTCCAAGCTTAAGGAAATCAACGATAAGCTTGACAGGCTAGAAGAGCTTATTAGAGAAAAGGAAGACCAATAACATTTTTTATTTTTTTCGTTAATTTTATATATGATTGTTTAAATAATATTACCTAACGAACGGTAGGTAGGTATTATGAACACTAAAGAAAAAATATTCAATGTATCCCTAGATCTCTTTTCAAAAAAGGGATATGATTCAGTTTCACTTAGAGAGATTGCCGATGAAGTGGGAATCAAAAAAAGCTCAATATACAGTCATTACTCATCAAAAGAAGCTATTCTTATGGACATATTCGAATACTTCATGGACCTTTTCAAATACGATGAACTGCTCAACAGCAAGGATTTGTTGTTGGATGCTGACAATGAGATTCTGCTTGAAAACCCTGAACTGTTCTACCATATGGGCTCAGAGGCAATCAAGACCATGCTTTCAGAAGAAATCAACCTCAAGATATGGAAACTCATATTCATCCAGGTGCATCATAATGAAACAATAAGGCTGTTTTTCCAAAATGAGATACTTGTAAAGCCATTATTGTTCTGGAACAATTTCTTTACAATACTTAAGGACAAGGGAATCATCAGAAGCGACTGCAATCCTAAATTATTGGCAAAGGAATACTACAGCTTTCCGATATATCTGCTGTTGGAAATGTGCGCCAAATACGATGACATTCCACAAAGTTGTCTTGACAATTTCTTTTATGAGGCAGAGGAGCATGCAAAATTCCTTCTTGAATGCGTGAAGGTGAAATAGATGGAGAGCGCTTTCAACATTCAGGATTATCTGGCCGGAGGTGTTGAATCCATCATGAAGGATGCATTCAGGTCAACATTGAAAAACCGAAAGGAAACAATGTTTCTCATGAAGTTTTCAAGGCATGCAAAAAATGCCACAAAAACAAGGCGAAAATACAGTGAAAACGGCCAGAACATTCCTGCATTTTTGATTGCAAGCATTACAAGCAGATGCAACCTTCACTGCAGCGGATGCTATTCACGTGCACATGATGCATGCAATGATTCAGAGCCAATAGACCAGCTTACAGCAGAAGAGTGGGATGATGTTTTCAGCCAGGCAAAGGATTTGGGAATAAGCTTTATAGTTCTTGCCGGCGGCGAACCTATGCTCAGGCGTGACGTAATATTAAAAGCAAGCGATTATCCGGAAATCCTATTCCCGATATTTACCAATGGAACCCTGTTGGCAGATGATGATTTGAAGTTATTTGACGAAAACAGAAATCTCGTGCCGATATTTTCCATTGAAGGAGATGAAGAGGTAACAGATTCAAGAAGAGGCGACGGCGTATACTCAAAACTCGTCAGTTCAATGGATGAAATGAGAAAACACAACATAATCTTCGGAACTTCAATAACATTTACAAAATGGAATCTGGAAGAAATCCTTTCAAATGACTTCATCGACCATTTGCATGATATGGGATGCAAGGTAATATTTTTCATAGAATACGTTCCTGTGAATAATGAAAATGCAGATCTTGCACCAACTGACCGTGAGAGGGACATTCTTTTTGAGAAAATCAACACTCTAAGAAAAGAATATGATGAAATGCTTTTCATGTCATTTCCGGGCGATGAGAAGACATCAGAAGGATGCCTTGCTGCAGGCCGTGGATTTTTCCACATCAACTCACATGGAGGGGCTGAACCGTGCCCTGCATCACCCTATTCAAACATCAACGTGAAGGACACATCATTGATTGATGTTCTTGAGTCAAAATTCTTCAGGTCACTTAGGGACGAAGGCATTCTTATGGCTGAGCATGAAGGGGGCTGCGTTCTTTTTGAAAACAAGGAAGATGTCGAAAGACTGCTGAATAGGGTGGATTGAATGTTGTTTCCATATGAATTGAATAACAGCTATTATGCAACGGTCAGGGACTTTGGAGATGAATTTCTCGAGTTTTCAAGAAGGTTCGACTTTAGGGATGATGAGGAAGCCCTTGAAGCATTATGCATTGGGGTGTACTGGTATCTCTACGGAACAACAGCCCTTGACCTCAACAGCAACATCCATCAGGTACTGGCAAACCTTTCACAATACAGAAGGGCATTTCCCGAAGACAAACAGTTCATCGATGAGTTAAGAGGAAAGCTTTTGACAAAGTTCCTTTTCAAGCCATTCCAGAAAAACGATGAAAAGTTGACACCTGAAAATCTGGAATTGCTGATTAACTTTTTGGAGGCAACCGGTGATTACGTTGACCAAATTCCACATTTCAGAAACTTCACCTGCAATCTTGAGGACTGCCTGACATTGACAAAATGGTTCTGCAAAAACAGCCACAGATATCTTGGGGAATATACATCAAATTTGAACGAATATCTTGAAAGCAACGCAAACAATCATCTGATGGAGGAAGACGTCATATTCTACCATGGCCATGAGCTCGAGTACCATTTGAACATGCTCGGAGCGGAGATAATGAATAGGATATTCAGGAATGATTTTGAAAAAAGGCCAAGAAAAGCCATTATCCTTCCCGGATGCATGAATGCCAACAGCAAAAAATGCAGGGCAAAAGAGGACCGCCTGGGTGATGTCTGCACGCTCTGCAATCCGAAATGCAATGTTTATAAGATTGTCAAGCAATATCCTGAGCTTGAAGTATACATAGTTTCCCATGAATCGACAGCATTTAAGGGAGCTCGCAGGGAGGACATGGATGAATTGGGCATTATAGGTATCACATGCGTTTTGAATCTTATTTCCGGAGGATGGAAATCATCGAACATGTCAATTCCTCCTCAATGCGTTCTGCTGGAGCATGTTGCATGCAAAAGCCATTGGCTGGATGAGGACATTTACGGCAGCATTGACATGGATGCGCTCAAATCAAAAATCAGGATTTGACATTACCGCAAAGCATTTCCAAAACCCACTCCAAATAGAGGTTTCATATACTATAAAGTGTAAAATCTCTATCGTTAATGTCAATATGGGTTTCTCCCAATATAAATGAAATGGCATTAACATCCATCATCTACTGTGCCTTTGTTAATAATTACTGCAAGGAAGTTTTTTAATCGAGAAATCATTACTGAAAAACTATATATAACACGTGATATATATATTTTAAATGGATTGAAATAAGAAAAAATCCAACAAAATTGATGATAAACTATTTAAAAAACAAAAATAATATTTATAATAGAAATTAAAAGATTTAGGTTGAAAAAATGACTGACACTATAAAAATATTAACTATTCAGGATATATCCTGCTATGGCCAGTGCTCAATCACTGTTGCATTGCCTGTCGTATCTGCCTTTGGGATAGAAACTGCTATTCTGCCTTCAGCAGTTCTATCAACTCATACATCAGGTTTTACAGACTTCACAGTCAGGGATTTGACAGAAGATTTACCTGAAATTCGAAAGCATTGGGAAAAGGAAGGCATATATTTCGATGCCATATATACAGGATTCATTGCATCAATAGAACAGCTTGACTACATCAAGGAAATCATAGACTCAAGACTGAAGCCAGGAGGACTTGTATTCGTTGACCCTGCAATGGCAGACCATGGTGAATTCTACAACGGATTTGACCAGGAATTCGCAGACAAGATGGGGGAGCTGTGCAAATTGGGAGATTTCATACTTCCAAACACAACCGAAGCATGTTTCATACTGCACAAGCCTTGGAAAGAGGAATTCAGCCGTGAGGAAATGCTTGACATGGCAAAGGAACTGGCCGAATTTACAAGTAAATATGTAATTCTTAAGGGAGACACCAATGAAAAAGGTAAACTTGGAATGATCGTTTTGGATAAAGAGAATGATTCAATCGATATCGTATACAATGACAAGATTGACTATGTGTCTCACGGAACTGGAGACGTGTTTGCATCCTCTTTCGTTGGTTCAACCATGATTGGAAAGACCCCATCCCAAGCTGCAAAAATTGCAGGCGAATTTACAAAAAGAGCCATTGAAAAAACCGTAGGCGATGAAAACCATGCATATGGGGTTAAATTCGAACAGGTAATTTTAGAGTTGAATGAATTGACCAACACATTCTAAGGTACATTCAAATGAAGTTTTTGGAATTTGACGAAACAAGGGATTTTCCATTCTACAACCATAATCCCCGAATATCAAAAGTGGGATGGTTCATACTGCTGCTGACTGTTCCATTATCTCTCATATTTTACACTATTTTTGGAGGGATATTCAGCTCAGATATTATTGGTGGACTTGCATTTTGTCTTACAATGCTTGTTCCGCTTTTGTATTTTTCAAATTGGGATTACGGGCTGATGTTTAGAAGGCCTACACGCAATGAGATAATCCTTGCAGTATTGATGTTTATAGGATATATGATTTATTCCATTTTAATGGGTTCTTTTCTGGACGTATTAGGCCTTTCAGGTATAGAAAGCAGTGCAGAATCAATGGGAATTACAGTTGAAACCACAATAGGACTTCTGTTTTCCATGATGGGGGAGGAACTGGTTAAGTTCATTCCATTGATGTTCCTGATGCGGCTTGTCTATAAGTTCACAAGCAACCGGAAGCTAACAATAGTAATTCCTGCAGTAATCATCGTGATATGTTTCGGATTGATTCACTATTATCCACCATATCTGACATTAGCTTCAGTACTTGCAATCCAAGGTTTCGGAACAATATTTGAAATGTATGGATACATTAGAACAAAAAACATATTTGTTCCTTATATTTCACACCTGCTGACTGACGCTACAGTATTCATTGTAGTTTTATTGGGATTTTCCTAAATCCCAATTTTTACAAAAACTTATTTTTACTGAAAATTATAAAACATTAATTAAAGACTTTTTTAGGTAATGCTATGAACATTTTAATTTCAAATGATGACGGTGTTTTCGCACCTGGTATTTTGGCTGCAAAACAGGCGGTTGAGGATTTGGCAAATGTCACTGTTGTGGCTCCGGATAAAAACAACAGCAGTGTCGGACGCAGATTGACATTATTCAAGCATTTGAAAATCGAATCATGCAAGCTTGATGACGGAAGTCCTGCACATTCCGTTTCAGGAAGTCCTGCAGATTCGGTGGTTGTCGGCACAAAGTATGTCATGGATGAAAAGCCGGATCTTGTCATTTGCGGAATCAACCAGGGAGTAAACATCAGCTGCGACATCACATCTTCCGGAACTGTTTGTGCAGCCCTTGAAGCGGTAAGCCTTGGAATTCCTGCAATAGCCGTGTCACTGTTCATGGATCCTAAGACATCCTTCAAACAGGATGAAAACGGAGAATGGTATGTGGACTATGATTTCACATTGACAAAGAAGGTTCTCCATGACCTTGTTTTGAAAATAATCGATGACGGTTTTCCCGAAGGAGTTGACCTATTCAATCTTAATGTGCCTTCAAACTATGACTGTGAAGATGTTAAGATCACTCATCTCTCACACAAGATGCTTGAAAAGGATGTAATCGACAATACTCATGAGGAAAAAGCAGAAATATTCAATTATCCTCTTGAAGATGGTCAGTCAAGCGATGGTTTGATTATGATAGTCTCTGATTTGTTCAAGGAATATGAAGAGAGCAGTGACGGACATGCACTTCTCTTTGAAAAGCGACCCAGCCTTACACCACTCAATGTCAACATGACAATCCAGCATCTTAATGACTGGAAATTATGATTCGCTAAAGGCCATTGAATTCTTAATTATATAATTAATTAAATGAAATTGAAAGTCATAACTATTAATTTAATGAATGATATCTCACATTAACGACAGTGATGTTGAAAATCAATTTGTTTTTTAAGATGGAATATATATCACCAATTCCTTTCAAGTTATTTTCACTGATTTAGGAATGGTAATGTGAAAATTTTGAAAAAAAGTAATGTTGGCAATATTGCCATTGGGACAATATTGCTTAAATTAAAGTTATTTTAACCTTTTTGGTTGCAGACTTGAAGTTTGAATTGCCTGCATACTTGTATACTGCATTGTATTTGCCTCTTTTTGTCAGCTTGACCTTGAATGTGGCAACACCTTTTGAATTTGTTTTGACCTTGTAGGTCTTCTTGTTGACTGTCAATTTAACAAGGGCATTCTTAATAGCATTGTTTTTGTTCTTGAGTGTTACAGTCACCTTTTTGGTTTTGGATTTGGCGCTAAATATCTTGGATAATGCAGTAAGTGTAGGGGTTGCCTTATTGATGACGACCTTGGATGTGTAGGTTGAAGGCTTGTAAATCGCATCACCTTTAAGGTCAATGACTGCAGTGTATTTCTTGACGGCAAGATTTATTGAGAGCACTGCCCTGCCGTTCTCATCAGTTGTCCTTTTGTAAATCTTGTTGTTGATAAGGATTGTGATGTTTTGTCCAGCCAAGAATTTACCCCTTTCATCCTTAAGAATAACTGTAAGGCTTTTGGTATTGCCATATATGGCAGTGATGTCATTTGCGCTTAATATGGTTGAAATCTTATCGATACTGACATCTGCACTTGCAGAGGAATCAATAAATACCTTATCTCCAGCAAATGATATTTTTGCAGTGTAATTGCCTGGAAGTGAATCGACAGCCAGTTTGGCCTGACCGTTGGAATCAGTGGTTACTGTATGATTTGCTCCATCAAGGGTAATCAGAATGTCTTTTCCAGCCACTTCATTTCCTTTCCTGTCTTTCAATGTGGCAACAAGATAGGTCAAATCTCCATAAATGAATTGAACGTCATTTGCAGTGAGGCTGGTTGAAACCTTGTCGATTTTGATGTTGGAACTTGTATTTGAAGACACATAAACATTATCTCCGGCAAATGATATTTCAGCCACATAGCTTCCCGGAAGCACGTCAATGGCAAATGCTGCCTGACCGTTGGATGCGGTGGTCACCATGTTTCTGACTCCATCAATAGAAACTGAAATGTCCTTATCGGCCAATGGATTTCCCCTGCCATCCTTTAAAGTCATAATCAAATTGGCAGGATCATCATAAATGAAGCTGATGTCTGTTGAAGTCAAACCGGTTACAATCTTATAGATTGAAATGTCGGAAGAAACGGATGAGGATACATATACGTCATCGCCTGTGTACAATATTTCAGCAAGATAATCTCCCGGAAGTGAATCGACAGCCAAAGTAACCTGACCATTGGCATTTGTAGTGAGCAGGTAATCTTTGCCGTCCAAAGCAATTGAAATGTCCATTCCGGAAACTGCATTTCCTTTACGGTCCTTTAAAGTAACAATCAAATTGGCTTCATCACCGTATATGACGCCGATATTGTTTGCAGTCATGATGGTTTCTATTTTCTCGATTGTGATTTGTGAACCTGCAGTTGATTCCACATACACGTCATCTCCGGCATAGCTTATTTCAGCCAGGTAAATGCCAGGCAATGAATCAATCGGCAATGCGACTTTACCTTCATTGTCGGTTGTTAAAGTGTGGTTTTTACCGTCTAATGTGATTGATACGTTGGTTGATTTCATTGCGTTTCCTTTGCGGTCAGTTAATGTGACAATCAGGTCTGTTGGTTCATCGTAAATGAATCTAACATCTGAAGTTGACAATGATGTTGCAACCTTTTCAATTGATACATTTGAAACGGCTGAAGATGCTACATATACATCATCACCTGCATATGTTATTTCAGCTACATAATTGCTAGGTAATGAATCGATTGGTAATGTGGCCTTACCTTCATTGTCGGTTGTTAAAGTATGGTTTTTGCCGTCCAATGATACCAATACGTTTGTTAATTTCATTGGATTTCCATTTCTGTCATTTAAAATGACGATTAAGTCAACAGGCTCATCGTAGATGTAGCTGACATCAGAAGTAATTAATTCGGTTACCACTTTATCAATAGCAATTCTTGAAACGGCTGATGATTCAACGTAAACTTTGTCTCCTGCGTAGGATATTTCTGC
>NZ_CAMVPN010000043.1 GCF_947169325.1 uncultured Methanobrevibacter sp.
AGATTTCGCAAAAAATTGATTATTCCCAAATATTGGGTTTGAACAATATTGTAATAAGAATAAAATAGATGATTTTTAATATCACATAAAATAGGACAACAAAAATTTACAACCTTAAAACCGTTCGTAGAAACTATTTAAGACCCTGAATCTTACTCCTTTGACCACTTGGATACACGTCTAAAAGAGATATCAGAAAAAGTAATCCATGTAAGGATTTTAACTATATAATATAATACTTTTTTAGTATAATATGTAATCTTATTCAATCCCTTGATTGTTAGGCAAACCATCTTATATATTAAATTTTTGAAGAGTTTATAAACATTAAGTAATGTCGTTTTGTCCGACACTTTAAAATGCCTGGAAAATCAGGGACTGATTTCAAAAAAAAGTCATCGACGACGATTCAAAAAGAAACACTGAATATTGCCTTACCGAAAAAGGCAAAAAATGAATAAAGTATTATATGAGATGGTAATTTTCGGATTATATGAACTGGAAGGCGATTTAAGAGATGATAAATTTAAAGAAGAAATAAGAAAAAGATATGAAAAAATACTGCTATAGATACTCACGGCTTAAAGAGATATCCAATATTCAGGCTTATTTATTCAAATCATGCAATTTCTGCCTAACCTTCAATTAACTCTGCTTATTTTTCAGATGCCCGCTTACACGGGCAATATTATTCTGATGATGGCCAAAGAATTGAACTATCTCAACTTTATAGAAGTTGAGGATTCTTACTTCACGGTCTGTATACTCTAATGAACCTAGAATTACCGAGCTATCCCCCTCGTCCCGAAGGTCAGACAGATTCAATTAATATTGCTTTTTTAACTTGGTTATCGTTTAAAAAGTTTAATTTAATTTTGTCAATGTCATAACATTACCAACAAAATTTAATTAATTAGGCAAATTATTTTGAAAAAAAATACGAACATTTCGTATAAAACAAAATTATATATAATAACAAATCCGAAAATATTATTAATTCATAGATGATTAAATCCATGAATAAAAATTTATAAAATGGTTGATATTATGAAAGCAAATGCTCAAAAAATAGCCGATGGAGTATACTGGATTGGTGTACTCGATTGGGACCTAAGAACCTACCACGGTTACACCTTGGACGGAACCACCTACAATGCATACATTGTATTTGGAGAAGACGAAGTAGCAATCATCGACAATGCTTATCCTGGAAAAACAAAGGAAATGATGGCACGTATCGATGACGCATTCGCACAGGAAGGAAGAGAAGTCAAAGTTGACTACATCATCCAAAACCACGTTGAAAAAGACCACTCCGGAGTTTTAGTGGACTTGCACAAAAGATTCCCTGAAGCACCTATTTACTGTACCAAAATCGCTGTAAACGGTCTTTTAAAACACTACCCTGCACTTGAAGGCGCAGAATTCATCACAGTCGGAACCGGTGACAGTTTAGATGTCGGCGGAAGAACATTAGCATTCCTCGATGCATTCCTCTTGCACTGGCCGGACAGCATGTTCACCCTTCTTGCAGATGAAACCGGAATCTTATTCCCTAACGACGCATTCGGTCAGCACCTATGCTTCACCCAAAGATTCTCAGATGAAATCCCTGAATATGTCCTTATGGACGCTGCTCAAAAGTTCTATGCAAACCTCATCACACCACTTTCCAAACTGGTGCTTAAGAAATTAAACGAAGTAGTTGAATTAGGACTTCTTGACTCAATCAAAATGATTGCACCGTCACACGGTCAAATCTGGAAAGACCCAATGCAAATCATCGGCGCATACCAGAACTGGGCTACCGGAGTATGTGAAGACAAAATAACAATCATCTATGATACCATGCACTACTCAACCCAACAGATGGCTCATGAAATTGCAGAAGGTGCAATGTCTGAAGGATATGACGTAGAAATCTTCTTCTTGCATGAGGATGAAAGATCCGAAATCGTCAAAAGCATCCTAACCAGTAAAGGAATTGCAGTAGGAGACCCTACCATCAACGATGTACCGTACCCAAGTATTGGAGACATCATGTACTACCTTAAAGGATTATTGTTCAACAGAACCGGAATCGTAAGAAAAGCCGTTACCTTCGGTTCAATGGGTGGAAAAGGCGGAACCCCTGCAATGCTCGCTGAAGAATTAAATAACTGTGGATTCGACGTGATTGACTCACAGGAAATTACATTCGTCCCAAACGCTGAAGAGGAAGAAGCAAGCTACCAGTTAGGTGTAGCATTAGCTAAAGCATGTAAAGAACTATAAATGTGATAATATAGTAAAATACGAACATGAAATAGGAATTACAAAAGATACCCCTGTAGAAAACTATGTTGCAGGAAACTTTGAAGGAGAAACCAACGAAGTCGGTATCTACCTGGCCATGTCCAGACAGGCTTCCAGAGAAGGCTACGGCGAATTGGCTGAAGTGTTCAAAAGATTAGCATGGGAAGAAGCTGAACATGCTGCAAGATTCTGTGAAATGAACGGAATCATCAAGGATGACCTCAAAGCCAACATCGAATGGATGATGGGCGGAGAAAAAATGGCTAACGCTGAGAAAAGAGAAGCAGCTGACAAAGCCCAGGAAGCTGGAATCGAAACCGCTGCTGATTTCTTCCGTGAAAGCTCAAAAGACGAAGGTCGTCACTATAAAATCCTGGAAGGCATCTTGGAAAGATACTTCTAAACCGAAAGAATTTAATTATTCTTTCTATTTTTCTTTTTTTAAAATAATCTGAATCAACATTAAATGTTATAACAATTAAAGGAACCCAACAATTATACTGAACACTATTATTATTCCCATTACTCCTGATATCGCATTGACGAGTGGTTTTACTGTATTTTCAGACATCTTATATGAGAGCAGAATCTCAAGCATGTATCCCCCGTCCAACGGCTTTATCGGAAGCAAGTTGAACAGTCCTATTCCAAGGTTCAGCATGAACACCCACTGGAAAAGCTCAACAAGCTCGAATAAGATCCATGGAACAGGTCCCAAGCTGTCATTTACCATCTCGAAATGTTTGGATGCCTGGATTCCAAAAAATCCTCTTGATTCATTGTTCGGATTCTTGGATAAGGTTATCGAATAGCTTCCTTCATCCGTTTTGACCGTTACGTTATCACCCGGATGATATGAACTTACGACCTCGCCGTAATCAGTTGAATTTGTAATCTTGTGGCCGTCGATTTCCTCTAAAATCATACCTTCCTTTAAAATGCCTTCCGAAGGGGAGTCGCCTACAACCCTGTTTATTGCTATTCCGTCCTCTGCAAAGTATGTCGGAATTGCCGCTGAGAAAAGTGACACCAATAGGATTGCGATAATCGCCAGGGATATGTTTGCAATTGATCCTGCCGCATAGACCCTCAGTCTGGAGGATTTCTTGGCGGCCTTGAGCTCATCCTCGTCTGGCTCCACAAATGCTCCCGGAAGGATTGCAAAGAGAAGCAAGCCGATTGACTTGATTGATATCTTTTCGCCGACTGCCTGAATTCCGTGTGAAAACTCATGGACTATTAAAACGCTTGCAAGGGCAAGCAGCCCGTATCCCAATGGAATGTAGATTGATGAACCTGGTACTTCCACTCCCGGAATTACCACTGAAACCGCAGGGGTTTCGAAAACTGATGGCAGCGAACTTATTATTGTCCATGTGATGAATATCATGGCAGCGAATGCCACAACAATGCCCACATTCATGAACCAACGCCAGAATCTGGGTGAAAAATTAGAAATCCTGGATATGAAGCCCCGGAGCCTTTTGGTTTTCCACATCAGTATAGGAAAGTTCATCTCGAGTCCATGATCAGACAATCTGTCATGGAATATCAAAGCCAATATCCAGATACAAATGAAAGCTATCAAATAATAATAAATCCCATTCATTAAAATGCCTCTTCATCTACCAAAGTAGTGAATCAAAGAACACAACGTCAACTATATCTCCCTTCTGATATCCTTCATCGTTTTCGTCTATGATGATATAGCTGTTCGCCTCAACCATTGACCTAATTATGCCAGAACCTCTGTTGAGGACATGTTTTGTATACTCCTCATCAGTGAATGAACGGATGAAATCTGTACGTCCAAGCTGGGATGGGACCTTAAGCTGAGATACCTTTTTGACAATGCTGAACTCAAATGGCCTTCCCTGCATTTCAAAGAGGTATTTTCTTGCAAAGACATCAAACTGAGACATTGCCGCTACAGGCTGGCCTGAAAATGTAAATATCATTTTGCCGTTTATGATTCCTGCACCAGCAGGTTTTCCAGGTCTCATCGCAACGCCGTGGAACAGTATTTCACCAATGTCATCGACGACGTCAAGAACGACATCACCCTTACTGATGGCTGTTCCGCCGGTGGTCATGATGACATCATATTCCTTGGAAGCCTCTAAAACAGCCTCTTTAACCTCATCAAATGAATCGCCGGCATGTCCGATGTCACATACTGCACCTGAATCCTCAACCATTGCAGTTATTGTGAACTGATTGGAATTGATAATTTTTGCCTTGTCGATTTCATCCTTTGTAGGTTCAACAAGTTCGTTTCCGGTAATAATCAGCTTAACTCTAGGCTTTTTGTAGACCTTTACTGTATCATATCCTGCTGAAGCAATCAAACCCATCTCCTGGTACCTGATGAAGGTATTTTTGGAAAGGATTACCTCTCCCTTTTTGATGTCCTCTGCCTTAGGAGAGACGTTTTCGCCAGGTGTGACCTGAGAGTAGATTGTCAGGTCGTCCCCGTCAGTGGTGGTGTATTCCTTCATTATTACAGCATTTGCGCCTTCAGGAATCGGAGCGCCTGTGGCTATGACTATGGCCTCGTTTTCGCCTACGGTCTTGTCTGAAAAGTCACCGGCGCCGATAGCGTCGATAATCTTTAAGCTTTTCGGAGCGGACTGTGAAGCTCCAAATGTATTTTCCCCAATCACTGCAAATCCGTCCATTGCGGATTTGTCAAATGGCGGAGAATTGTGATAAGCGATGATGTCTTCAGCCAGAACCCTCTTATGGCAATCATATATTGAAATCTCTTCAATGTCTGTGTATTGCTGATTGTCATTGATGAGTTTTGCGGCGTTTGACAGTGAATCCAATTTTGATAAGAACATGTAAAAAACTCCCCCAAGTTTATTCTATGCCATGTATTTTTCAATTACGCCATGATAGGCATCGTTTAAATCTTCAAAGCTGAATTCATGATCGTTAATGTTTAATGAAGTGCCTTTTACTTCTCCTATGACCTGCGCTTCAACATCGATTTTTGCCATGATATCGTCAACGGCATCAGCCTTTACGGTCATGAGATACCTTCCGTGGCTTTCTGAATATAACAGCTGGATTTTATCCAGTTCGTCATCGACTATGTTGACTTCACATCCTAGTCCTGACTTGATTACCATTTCTGAAATCGCAACTGCAAGGCCTCCTGCTGAAACGTCATGGACTGCAGTGATGTTTTTGTCTGCGTCCTCATCGATTAGTTTAAGAACAGTTTTACCGTTTGCCACTTCATCCTCTATTCTGATTCTAGGAGCGGTTCCCACTTCAATGTTATGTATGGTTCTGTGGTATTCTGAACCTGTAAGCTCATCGTAGGTCTTACCGATTAAAATGATTTTATCCCCTTCGTTTTTGAAGTCCATTGTCCTTATGTTTTCGATGTCCTCAACACCGATTACACCCACTGCAGGAGTCGGATTGATCTTGATTCCTTCTGTTTCATTATAGAAGCTTACGTTTCCACTGATTACAGGAGCATCGAATTTTTCAGCAACAAGACTCATTCCTTCGATTGCTGTTTTAAATTGCCATAGGATTTCAGGTGTTTCAGGGTTTCCGAAGTTGAGACAATCAACTACCGCATAAGGTGTTGCCCCCATTGAGATTACGTTTCTGATAGCTTCAGCAACACATCCTGCAGCCCCGTCGAAAGGAGAGAGTTTTGTGTGGATTGTGTTTGAATCTGTTGTAAGTGCGATTGCTGTGTTCTCGTCGATTCTCAATACTGCCGCATCGTCTCCAGGTTTTACGACTGTTCTTACCTGAACCTCGTGGTCGTACTGTTTGTAGACCCACTGTTTTGAAGCGATGTTTGGAGAGGACAATAATTTAGGCAATGACTGGTAGACTCCAGGTTCCTTGAGCTCGATTTTTTGGGTGTCTTCAGGCACTTCAGCTATCGGCCTGTCGATTGAAGGAGGGTCCGCCAGTAATATTGTCGGAAGGTTTGCAAGCTCTTCACCTTCATCTGAAATTATCATGTTGTCGCCTTCGATGACCTCACCGATGACGGATGATGTTATTTCATGCTTGTCGCAGATTTCCTGTGCAAGCTTGACATCGTCAGGGTTTATTACGAACACCATTCTTTCCTGTGATTCTGAAAGCATTATCTCATAAGGAGTCATTCCGGTTTCCCTTAGAGGAATTGCACGCAGGTCGACCAATGCACCGTTGCTTGATGAGTCTACAAGCTCTGAAATGCAGCATGTGAGACCTCCACCGCCTAAATCCTTTACTCCACTTACGTTGATTTTTTCCATTATTTCAAGGGATGCTTCCAATACTCTTTTCTTGGTGAACGGGTCTGCCACCTGCACGGCCGGCCTGTCTTCGGTTTCAGAATCTGAAGTTAGCTCTTCTGATGCGAATGTTACTCCGTGAATTCCGTCACGTCCTGTAGTTCCGCCCATAAGGAGGAATACGTCGCCGATGTTAGGTGCTTCTGCTCTTACAATCTTGTCCTTTTCGACAAGTCCCACGCACATCACATTGACGAGAGGGTTTGTCCTGAATGATTCGTCGAATTCGATTTCACCGGCTACAGTCGGCACCCCTACACGGTTTCCGTAATCGGAAATCCCTTTTACGACGTGTTCGAATAAGTATCTTGATTTTTCATCTTCCAGCGGTCCGAATCTCAATGAGTCGAGAAGTGCAATTGGCATTGCACCCATGGAGATGATGTCCCTTAATATTCCACCGATACCGGTACCTGCTCCACCGTAAGGTTCGATAGCAGACGGGTGGTTGTGGGATTCCATTCCGACTGCCAAAGCGTATTTGTCTGTCACGCTTACAAGTCCCGCATCGTCGCCGGGACCTAAAATAATGTTTTCTCCTTCTGTAGGAAATGCCCTTAAGAACGGCCTGCTGCTTTTGTATGAGCAATGTTCTGAAAACATCACGTCAAGCATGCCCTCTTCAAGCTCGTTCATTTCCCTGCCGAGAATTCCTTCAATGTATTCTATTTCAGAATCAGCTAAAGTCATTTTAACACCCTTAATTTTTAATTGAAATAATTACCTTTTCTCCTTCGATATCCCATTCCTTGGTATAATCCTTAGAATCTTTACTGCACTCTTCAGTGTCTGTTATGATGAGGCTTTTTGCCCTTACTTCGTGAGAAATCACTTCTGACTGCGGAACAATCAGGTCTTTGAATTCAGCTGAGGTTTCAACGTCCACGTTGATGTTTGCCTCAACGTCAAGGTCCATGTCCTTTCTCATGTCCTGGATTCTTCTTATCAGCTCACGGGCCATTGCTTCCTGCCTGATTTCTAAAGTGACGTTGGTGTTCACGAACACGTTTCCGCCTTCAAACTCTGATGACACGAAGTCATCCGGAAGCTCTGAATCAAATAGCACCTCTTCTGTGGTTAGTTCTATTCCTTCCACAGTTACTGTGCCGTTTGCATCAAGTTCAGCTTTTATCTGATTACCGTCTGCGGTTTTGAGTCCTTTTACAACCTTGCCCATGTCCCCTTTAAGTTTTGGGCCTAAAATCTTGAGGTTAGGCTTTGCAATGAATGAGAGTTTTTCAAATTCGCTTGCGCATAATACCTCTTTGGTATTGGACTGATCCTTGATGATGTCTGTAAGCTCGTCTATTGCTTTTAAAACATCTTCATCCTGTGACACGACTGTGATGTCTGATACCGGCCATCTGAGTTTGTACTGTGCCATGTCCCTTGCCCTGATTGATGCGTCAATCACTTCACGGGCAACGTCCATCTTGGCTTCGAGCTCCTCATCAATTGCGTCCTCGTCGTATTCCCAGTCGTTCATGTGAATGCTTTCTGGAGCTTCTGGGTTTACGCCTTTGACGAGGTTTTCATAGATTTCCTCGGATATGTGAGGAGCTATCGGACATAATACTGAGATTAGTTTGACAAGCGCAGTGTACAAGCTGTAATAAGCGCCTAATTTATCCGGATCATCACTTTCAACCCATGTCCTTCCACGGATGAGCCTTACATACCAGCGGCTTAAGTCTTCAAGTATGAAATTGTTAATCTTTCTGGTTGCCTTGTGGAAGAATACCTTATCGAGGTCTTCTCCAACTTCCTTGACAAGTGAATTGGCTTTTGAGATAATCCATTTATCTTCAGCCCTTAAAATCATGTCGTTTTCGCCCAGTCCAATTGGGTTGAAGTCATCCAGAGACATATAAGTTGTTGAGAATACGTATATATTCCATAGGATATTGAACATCTTGTTTATGTTGAGGATTTCCTCCCATACGAACTTGAGGTCGTCCCATGGCTTTGAAGCCCACAAGAGGTAGAACCTTAATACGTCGGCTCCGTATTTCTCTATTACCTCTTCCGGAGACACTACGTTACCTAATGATTTTGACATCTTGTTACCGTTTTCATCTAGCACAAATCCGTGCATCAGCACTTTCTGATAAGGGCTTTTGCCCATGGAGATTACTCCTGTTCCAAGCTGTGAGTAGAACCATCCTCTGGTCTGGTCGTGGCCTTCTGTAATGAAGTCATACGGGAACCAGTCTTCGAAGCTGTTGTCTTCGGCAGGATAGTAGAGTGATGCCCATCCGGCAACTCCGGAATCTATCCATACATCCAGCACGTCCGGAATCCTTCTTATTGTCTGTCCGCACTTGTCACATTTCACTTCAACTTCATCTACGTACGGCCTGTGGATAAGCTCTGAGTCTGAAACTGTGATTTCGTTGAGTGATTCAGCTTTAAGCTCATCAAGTGATCCTATAACTTTCAGCTCTCCGCATTCAGGACATTCCCAGATAGGTATCGGAATACCCCAGAATCTTTGCCTTGAAATTGTCCAGTCACGGGCGTTGTCAACCCAGTCATGGAACCTTCCTTCACCAGCCCATTTAGGCACCCATTCGACATTGGCTATTTCATCGAGCATTTTTTGTTTGATTTCAGTCACTTTTAAAAACCACTGTTTGGTTGCCCTGTAGATGATAGGGGTTTTGCATCTCCAGCATACACCGTATCTGTGCTCAATAGTCTCTACATGATACATTAAGTCTTTAGCCTGTAAATCTTTAATGATTTGGTCATTTTCTTCTTTTGTAAATTTATCAGCGTATTTTCCTGCATCATCTGTAAAGCATCCGTCCTCTCCGACAGGGCAGAATATTGGAAGTCCGAATTTTTGACCGACTTCAAAGTCGTCCGGACCGTGTCCAGGTGCGGTGTGTACAAGTCCGGTACCTTCACCTAGCTCCACATGGTCTCCAGGAAGTATTGTGTGAACCTTTTCAATTTCTGAGTCGAATTCCATCTGCTTTGGAATTTCATCTGCCAAAATGTAATCGTAATCCATGCCAACTAGGTCAGCGCCTTTAACTGTCTTGATGACTTCATACATCACTTCTTCCTCTTCGATTACCTTTTCCTCTTCATCCTCATTTTCGGCAGGTATTTTGGTCCTGTGGATTTTGATGCGTTTTCCTAAAACGTCTTCCATCAGGTTTTCAGCTAAAATGTAGGTTTCACCATCTTTTAAAACATAAACATAATCAAATTCAGGATTTACACATATTGCAAGGTTTGCCGGTAATGTCCATGGGGTTGTTGTCCAGACAAGGAAATAGGTGTCCTTCTCTCCGGTTACCGGGAACTTTATGAAAATGGAAGGGTCAACCTTTTCCTCATACTCTATTTCAGCTGCAGCCAATGCGGTTCCACAGTGAGGACACCAGCTGATAACCCTCTGGTCGTTTACAAGCAAGTTCTGTTCGTTTGCCCTTTTGAGTGTCCACCATGATGATTCCATGTATTTCGGATCAAGTGTCATGTACGGCTTGTCCCAGTCCATCCAAACTCCCAGCTGGTCGAACTGCTCTTCCATGGCTACCTTGTTTTCAAGGGCGAATTCCCTGCATTTATCAACGAATTTGTCGATTCCAATCTCCTCGATTTCCTGTTTGGACTGGATATTCAATAGATGTTCGACCTTGTTTTCGATTGGAAGGCCGTGCATATCCCATCCTGCCTGTCTTCTTAGGCTGAATCCGTTCATGGATTTGAAACGCAAGTATGTGTCCTTGATTGTCTTGTTCCAGGCGGTACCCAAATGTATTCTTCCACTGCAGTATGGTGGTCCATCCAAAAATGAGTATCTTGGACCTTTTTCTCTAAGTTCATTAACCTTTTTGAAGGTTTCTTCCTCTTTCCAGAATTTTTGAACCTTTTTTTCTATTTTATCGTGATCGTATGATTTATCTGCCTCTTTTATTGGCATTGTAACTCCTCAAAAATTAATGATTTATAATATGTATCTTTTTGTTGTAATTAATAAATAAAGGTTATTGCGATAATCGGATATTTTAGAAATCGGAAAGATTTTTAAAAAAAAAGATTGGCTGAAACAGAAATATGTCAAAGCAAGAAAAAAAATATTGAAACAAAAAAACAGCAGCTTCTGATGTAAAAACAGGTCAATATCTATACTGTGAGAGAAAAACCCCCACAGCACACCGATTAGATATTGAAAAAATTTAATCTATTTATAGTTGGAATCAAAAATCCAAAAAGGATTTCAACTCTACCTAATAGTATGACCCAAATATTATATAAACTTAATCATGAAGTTTATAAATTGCAAGGAGTGATCATCATAAGTACAACTGAACCCAGGGATAACCCGGTGAGGCTATCGGAAAACAAATCCCTATGAAATAGAAGATCCCTACAATTTAAAGGAGAATCATGGCAAGCTTCACATCTACTTAATTATAATCAATGTGAATATGGTAGTCAGGCACCACAAACAAATGAGGTACCAAACCATTGCAATCCAAAATTTAGCAAGGATACTCACAATGATTCCCCCTATAATAGATTAAATTGCCAGTGGACTTCTCATCAAAGAAAATCCTCCGAATCGAAATCAAAGCAACATCACAACAAATCATAATATCACCCCCTGGACTTAGAGAGTTACAGTTTACAAATATTTTATCCAATAAACTATATAAAACTTTATTTTGCAAAAAATAAAGGACAATAATGCTTTTATTCTATGAAATTGCTTTATAAATGTGAAATTGTATTATACATATGAAATTGTAATAGCCTTGAAAAAAATCATTCCACCAAGATTACATTAACAGATGTGAAATGTTAAATAATTAAAAACAGCAGTCGTTATTGTAAAAACATGTCAATATCTATACTGTGAGAGAAAAACCCCCACAGCACGTCGATTAGATATTGAAAATATAACTTAATACACTTATAAATTGGAATCAAAAATCCAAAATGGATTTCAACTCTACCTAATAGTATGAATTAGTAGAATATATATTTAATCATTTCAATGGCCTATTAAATGATTAATTAACACTAGCAAATTTAAAAATTAAAACAAATCTCTGTTGATGTAAAAGAAAAAATAATGTCCGTTGAACTTTAAAAAAATAAAAAAAGGTTTATCCTCAAATGAGGAAATGTTCTTAGTTTTTGATGTATTTTTTCAGGTCTTCAGCCTTGTCGGTTTTCTCCCATGGAAGGCCTTCAATACCGAAGTGACCGTATTTTGCGGTCTGTTTGTATCTGGCATCCCTCAAGCCTAATGTCTCGATGATTCCGTCAGGAGTGAGCTTGAAGTTTTCACGAACGATTTCGGCCATTGTCTTGTCGCCGATATCTGCCTTGGTTCCGAAAGTATCGACCATCACTGAAGTAGGCTCTGCCACACCGATTGCGTAGGAAAGCTGGATTTCACATTTCTCAGCAAGTCCGCTTGCAACGATGTTTTTGGCTATGTATCTTGCCATGTAGCATGCGCTTCTGTCTACTTTGGTGCAGTCTTTTCCTGAAAATGCACCTCCACCGTGGCGTGCGTATCCTCCGTAGGTGTCGACGATGATCTTACGCCCTGTCAATCCTGCATCACCGTGAGGACCTCCGATTTCGAATTTTCCGGTCGGATTGATATGTTCCTTGGTGTTTTCAGTCATGAGCTCATCGGGAATGACTGCCTTGAATAGCTTTTCACGGATGTCAGCTTTTAATTGCTCCTGATTGTCGGAGACGGTCTCGTCATGCTGGGTTGAGAGCACCACAGCGTCAAGTGAGAGAACGTTTCCTTGCTTGTCGTAATTGACAGACACCTGAGCCTTACCGTCAGGCCTTAAATATGGGATTTCACCGGATTCCCTCAGTTCAGTCAGCTTATTTGTTAATTTACGTGCCAGGTCAATTGGATAAGGCATCAGTGAATCGGTTTCATTGGTTGCATAACCGAACATCATACCCTGGTCTCCTGCACCGGTTTCCTCATCTCCACGGTCCACTCCCTGATTGATGTCTGCAGACTGTTCGTGAAGCCTGTTTTCAACCTTACAGCTGTGGCCGTCAAATTTCAAATCAGGATTGTCGTATCCGATTTCGATGATTGTGTCCCTGATGATCTTTTCGATTTCTTCCTTTGAGATGTGGGCTGATGAGGTTATCTCACCGAATACCATACAGAAATCGGTTGTAACGCAAGTTTCACAAGCGACATGTGAATTCTTGTCCTGTGCCATGTATGCATCCAATATGGCGTCGGAAATAATGTCTGCAACCTTGTCAGGGTGTCCCTGGGTTACAGATTCAGATGTAAATGTCCTATATATTTCACTCATATTATCACCGTAGTTAATGTTAAATTCTAATTAAAACTGAATTGCATCAACATTATCAAATAGTCATTATAAGTTATATCAAAAATGTTATATATAAATTGTTGAATTTGCCTCATTAAATAAGAAGATTGATATAAAACAATTCATAAATTTAATTACATGAGTTTCCATAGAAAGTACAACACCATTTTCAGAGCCATAGACAACATGGCGAAGCTGTACAAGGTTGCCAAAAAGGAAAAAGCAAAGAAAAAAGATGGGAAAAAATGAGAATCGTATACCTGATTGACTTCAACTGTCCAAGCTCATACATTGGACTTGAAAGAATTAAAAGAGCTGTTGAAAATCTGAATCTTGACGTCGAGTGGGAAATGAGGGCTTTTGAGCTTGAGGATGAAGCCAAGAAAAAGCCGACAATGAGCACCACAGAGCGATATGCCGAAAAATATGAGCTGAGCATGGACGAAGCAGAAAAAAGAATAGCGGAAATAGAAAATATAGCACTTGAGGACGGATTGAAAATCAATTTCGCCGACATGCCGCTTACAAGCTCAAAGGACGCTTTGAGATTAGCAAAATACACCCAGAACATGCAGCCGGAAGTCACATTGAAACTGGCAGAGGAGATATTCCATGCAAGGTTTGTTGAAAACGAAAACATTGCAGACGAGAATGTCCTGACGCAAATAGCCGTCTCCTGCGGTATCGAAGAGGACGCTGCCAAAAAGATAATTGAAAACAACTATTACAACATAGAATGCTTCCTGGATATGGAGGAGGCGCTTTCAAACGGAATAACCGCAACCCCATGTTTCATAGTGTTTAAAAACGATGAAAAGCTGATCATTCCCGGAACCTTTTCGGCCGAAGAGTTTGAAATTGCCCTTAAAGACTTTGAAAGCGGAGAAATCGAGGACAAGACATTCATTTAGCCAAAGTTTTCTCGAAAAACTCAGGGGAAACCTTTGCTAAATCCGCTATATCCTCTTTTTTGATGCCTTTCTCATCCATATTCCTTACTATTTCTTCGTTCCTCTCATCGACTTTTCTTTGAGCATAATCCTCAACTATTTTCATATTAACTCCTATAAAAAATCATTTAGCCAATGTTTCATTGACAAAGTCTAAACTAACTTCAGCAATCCTTGCAATATCAGCAACACCATAACCCTCTTTATCCAGACTAATAACAAAGTTTCTTTTTGATTCGTCGACTTTTCTTTCAGCTACCCTTTGAGCATAATCCTCAACTATTTTCATGTTACCACCTACCAAATTAGATATTCTTGTATTTAGAGATTCATCCTTTACAAACTTGTCACATAACATTAACACAACCCCTTTAACAAATTGGCCAATTTCTTTATCCAAGTTAGGGATGTTGGTTATGGTGACTGCAGAGTTCAGTATATTTAATTTAATATCATTATCTGATTTCATGAAGCAAAGCAAGCTATGAGGAGCAATTCCCTTTCGGTGAACTCACTGTTGTTTCCTATTTTGGCATTCATCCTATTTATAAATTCATCACCGTCATAATCTTTTAAGGAATGGACATATATCGGAAAGGTTGAATCGGGATTGATCCTGTAGCATTTAATGCCTTCGCCCTCAACAGTGCTCAATACATGCACTTCAATGTCCTTTTCCGATTTGTTTTTGATTTGATCAAACAGTGCAGTGTAGAATCTGAATCTCCGTTTGTCATTAATATCAATATAAATGCTTTGAAATTCAACGATAATTATTCTGTCTTCAAGTTCAAAAACCAAATCCGGCTTGTACATTTTTGGGTCAATTATGCTGTATTCGGTCTGATGAACTTCAACTATTCTGCCTTCAATTTTCATGATTGCCATGAGTTCCTGGCCATATATTTGACCGTTGTTCTTGAAAATTACATCTTCATGGAACTTCATTTATTCACCCCAAAAATTTATTTTGATAATTATGACCTAATATGAACATGAAAGAATATAAACCTTTTGATATGATTTTGAAGCAATATTGATGTAACAATAGAAAAAACAAGCATAAATCAATATTCATATTTGAATATAATTTCAAATAACGAGTTTTTTTACAAGCAAAACTCAATATTGATTTTGAGTTGTCAAAACTTTAAATAGCTTAACGAAAATACTAACTCCATGATTTTAAATAAAACCACAGATGAAATGATTAACATCGAAATCAGATATGCAGACAATTTCTACAGACGTTTTGTGGGATTACTTGGAAAAAGAAATATTGACTTTGCAGTATTGTTCTGCAACCTTAAAAGCTCGGCCGTCCACACACATTTCATGATGTTTGAAATCGACGTGTATTTTCTGGACAAAAACAAAAGAATATACGAAAAGGCAAGCTTGAAGCCATGGAAATTCCACAGGCCAAAAAAAGAAGCGCACTACATCCTGGAATGTAAAAAAGATGAGTTAAAAATAAATGTTGGAGACAAGTTAGAATTTATCTAAAATGTCTTCCGGGCTTTCAAATATCTGAATATTGTCAATTTCAGTTAACTTGCGGGTGTTTTCGATGTCGATGTCCCGCATGTAGATTGTAATGATTTTTCCTTCGGAAATCGCATCATAGGGACAGGTGTTTCTGCACAGGCCACAGCCGATGCACTTTGTAAGGTCTATTTCCTCATGTGCAATGATTGCCCCCTGCTCACATGCAAGAGCCGCAACGCAGTCATCGCAGCTTTGGCACTTGGAAAGCTCCATTTTGGACGGTAATACTGTATCGATTGGTCCCGGATGGATATCCACAGGCACCATATATACAGGCACTGCACCTTTTCCGGCCTGTGCCACGGCGTTTGTAACCAGGGTGTCGGCTATTCCATAGACTATCTTTGAAACAGTGTTTGCTGTAGCCGGTGAGACTATAAGAAGGTCGTATTTTCCAAGTGAAAGACGGCCTGTAATTGGATATGAAAATTTCTGGTTTGAATCAGTTGCCAGCTCACGGTACTTTCCCCCTGTAATGCTCTCAACACTTTCGTAAAGCCCATACATCTTGAGGACCTCTTCAGCGGCGCCTGAGAGAAACACTGTGACTTCATGCTCTTTGGCAAGCTCACGAGCCAATTTGACTGATTCTTTAAGTAAATGACCGGCTCCTGTAAATGCAAATCCGATTCTCATTTTAATCTAATCTGTGATATTGGTAAGCTTCCCTGTCTGAGAATGCATAATCGAGTTTTGTGTACTGGTTCATGAATTCAGCGACTTCATCGGCGATGTCTTCCTTGTCAACTGCCACACGTCTGATGAATTCTGCAACCTCATCCATCTCTTTTTCCTTTAATCCTCTTCTTGTGATTTCCTGGGTACCTATCCTTATACCTGAAGGGTCATCTGAGTTGTCCCTGTCATCACCAGGCAATAAATTTTTGTTTAAAATCACATTATTGTCAGCCAGTTCCTTGGCGATGTCGGATGCTGAGCGGATGTTTGTAAGGTCAACTGCGATTTGGTGAGACTCGGTAAAGCCCAAATCTTCACATAACACGTTGAATCCTCTTTCATACATTGCCTGACCTAAAGCCTGTGCGTTTTTGATGGTCTGTTTTGCGTATGCTTCACCGAACTCAAGCATTTCAGCGGTTGCAATACCTAAACCTAACAGATGGTGCAAGTGGTGGTTACTTACGACACCAGGGAACACCGCATTGTCTATGACTTCCTCGTTTTCTTTGCTTGAAAGAATGATTCCTCCCTGTGGACCTGGGAATGTCTTGTGGGTTGAACCCATCATCACATCAGCGCCTTCCTTTAAAGGCTGCTGGAACTGTCCACCGGCAATAAGACCCAATACGTGAGCACCGTCATACATGACAGTTGCACCCACTTCATCGGCTGCCTCACGTGCCTCTTTAACAGGGTGAGGGAACAGGAATAAGCTTCCACCAAATAAAACTATTTTTGGCTTTTCCTCTAAAATCTTCTTGTTCATTGCATCGATGTCAATGTTCATCACGTTTTTGTCCAATGGGTGGAAAACAGTCTTGAGTCCACGAATACCAGCAGCACTTACGTCAGCGTGGGAGATGTGGCCTCCGGAAGGCACTTCAAGAGCCATTACCTTTTCGCCAGGTTTTGCAAATCCGAAGAATGCGGCAAGGTTTGCGGTTACGCCTGAAACAGGCTGAACGTTTGCATATTCACAGTCGTAAACTTCACATGAAAGCTTTTTGGTTCTGTCTTCTACAAGATCAACAAACTGGCATCCTTCATAAAACCTTTCGAATGCCTGACCTTCAGCGTATCTGTGAGCAAAATCAGTTGCCAAGGCTTCTGTTACCTCTACACTGGTAACGTTTTCAGAAGCAATAAGATTGATACTATTTCTCATATATTCAGTATGTTCTTTTGCGATTTTTTCAAAGTTTAAAATTTCATCATGATAATTAGTCATTTACTACACCTAATATCCAATTAAATATTATGAATTAATTTTTGTTTAACATCTAATATAATAGTTATGAAAAATCAGTATTTTTTAATGAAAAAAATAAGATTTTAGAAATATTGAGGTATAATCTCACATATTTCCTCCTTATTGTTGTTCCATTCATCGACTTTGAATGTGTTGAACGCTTCATCCAGGCATTTATCAACATCATAGTCATCCGCATGCTTTAGAAATTCCTCAATTGCAAATAAAACATCAGTCGAATAAGGAGTTCTTTGAATGATATCACCTTCAAATATGCTGTCCTCATTTGAAGCTAGAATGATGAACTGAATGAGATAAGTCAGGGCCTCATTGAATTTATTGGCCTCTAAATTATAATAGAAATAATTCAATAGAAAATCCTTATACAGATCAAATTTATCGTCATTGTCGCGGCAATTGGCAATCTTGTCATCAAAATACTCCTCAAATATCGTATCCAAACTCAAGGACTTATCTGCATTATCATAATATTGTTTAATTTCCTCAAAATCAAAGAAAGTCAGCTTTTCATTGTAAAAGGTTTTTAAGTCAAAATAAGGGTCATTTTCTTCAATTGGAACTCTTCCCCAAAACTCATCTGAGTCCAACATTTCCTGAAATTTTTCATGATTAAAATCCTCCAGCAGCTTTTCAATGTCAAAATTATCGAAATTATGTTTAAGCTCTTCTTCATAACTTATGTCCCTTAATCTTTGACCGCAGGTTTCACATGAATCGACGAATTCAAAATTGTACTCGCCGCAGAATGGACAGCATTCATCATCATCAACCAAAGCACCGCCTATCATATCAATGTTTTCAACCAGATAATGCATTCTGCGCTTGCAATTTTTTATGGTCAATTCATTTCTCTCCAGTGCCCCTGTGATGTTTTCAATTATTTTAAATCCGTCATCATCAGACAGTTTATTTTCTTTTAAATATTTTGCAAACTCAGTTTTTAATTCGTTTGATGTGCCTAAAGTGTTTTTAACACAAATTAAATCATAAATATCGTTTTCAACCTCATCAAAATAATCCAAAATTTTCTCATCAGCCTTTTCACGGGCATCATAACATTTATCCAGATAGCCTTCACTGACTCTTTTAAGTTTTTTTCTTAATTTGTATTTTTTCAAATCGGATTTTCTTGGAAGTGTCAATGCCATGACATCACTGTATTTGATGAAATTAAGCATCGGGTCTAAAAAGAATATGCTGCACAAATCCATGTCAAAAATGTTTGCTTTGTATGGAAGTTCATCCAAATCGGGACTCTTATAGAAACGTTTAATGTTGGAATTCTTATAAACAGTATTTAAATCCAAAATAAATTTCATATAACTTATTACCAAATTATCTGAGAATTTAAAAGCTAAATTATTTTTCAGCAATACATTTACAAAAGCCCTGTTTGGATTTCTCGGATAAAAAGTAAAATTGGGCGAAGTTATCAAATTAAACAATTCATTGTACAATAAGTTTTTGCCTCTAAATTCCGGCATGATATAGCATTCATTGATTGAAATGTCTGTTGGAATTACATGAAACTGATCCAGTGAAATGAATCCTACAACCTCATCTTCATAATATATCTCATGAAAAACCCTAAAATCCATGAATTCCAAAGCATAATTTTCTTTTTTAATTGAATTTAAAATATTCGGATAATTTTTTTGTAAAAATTCCAATAAACTGACATTATCATTATTGTATAGCCGGTCCATATTTCCACCTTGTTTAAAATTTTGTCAGTGAAATATTTAAAAATGATGGAAATTCAAATTATGTGATATGAAGCAAGTTTAGAAGGCATTTGATAGTGAAAAGTAACAGCTATCAAACATCCTATCGATTAACTCAAAAAATCATTAAAGAAAATGAAATCAAATGCAAAACTATCCAAATCATCAACAGAATTCACATTAACATCAAGCATCTGCAATATCCAACTAAAATGAAAATCAGGATATACATCAAACAGCAAAAACAAGAGAAATATTAAAAAAAGCAGTCGTTAATGTCAAAAAAACAGATTCAAAAATAATATAAAGTTAGAATGAAATCTAACTTCATATTTTACCCTATAAAACTTTATACAAAAAATTTTTCTATAAATTTTGTACACTTAGTTATCTCACCTTAATATTATATAAATATTTTTGATACGTATCATGAAAGCAACAAAAGCTCACCAAAGGAAAATTCTAAAACTCAAAATTTTTTAGTGTTCGACTACTGATTACTGTTTAGAAAAATTTTTGTATAATTATGGTGATGAGTTTTAAAATGGTTATTAATAATACTAATAATAATTCATTTTTTTTACTCATTGAATCACCTTTAGAGTTATAGGGTGATTTTATCTAAGCGAGCAAAATCTTTCAAGGACAAGTCCCAATAATACATTAAACCACCTAATATATAAAATAACCGATGATTTGAGCCTTAAAATTGTATTTAGAACAAAATATTGATGCGACCTGTAAAATTGTAATGAAAAAGTAAAAATAAAAAAATATCGCCTAAAACAAACATCGATTAAATCAAAAGATCAACCAACCAAATGAAATCTAAACAAAAAACCATATAAAAAATCAATCAAATCCGACATTACCACCGACCATCACAAATCCCAAACAAAAATGAAAATCAAGATATACATCAAACAGCAAAAACAAGAAAAATATCAAAAAAAGCGATTGTTAATGTCAAAAAAAACAGATTCAAAAATAATATAAAGTTAGAACGAAATCTAACTTCATATTTACTCCATTAAATTTTACAAAATATTATAATAAAATTCTTATAAATTTTGTAATCATACTTATCTTACTATTATTATATAAATATTTTTGATACGTATCATGAAAGCAACAAAAGCTCACCAAAGGAAAATTCTAAAACTCAAAATTTTTTAACGTTCGACCTCTGGGCACTTCTAAAAGAATTTTAAAATAATAATGGCGATAAGTTTTAAAATGGTTATTAATAATATTAATAATAATTCATTTTTCTTACTCATTTAATCACCTTAAATTTAATGGAGTGATTTAATCTAAGCGAGCAAAATCTTTCAAGGACAAGTCCCAATAATAAATTAAACAACCTAATATATAAAATAAGCGATGATATGAGCCGTAAAATTGTTTCTAAAACAAAATATTGACCCGAACCTGTAAAATTGTAATGAAAAAGTAAAAGTACAAAAATATCCACTAATCAAACATCGATTAAATCAAAAAATCAGCCAACCAAATGAAATCAAAACAAAAAAGCATATAAAAAATCAATCGAATCCAACATTACCATCGACCATAACAAATCCCAAACCAAAATGAAAATCAGGATATACATCAAACAGAAAAAAACAAGAAAAGTATCAAAAAAGCAGTCGTTAATGTCAAAAAAAATAAAAAAAAGAAATAGAGAATTAATCTCTAAATCTATTTACCTAAGTCTTCAAGAGCAGCACTGATTTGTGCC
>NZ_CAMVPN010000044.1 GCF_947169325.1 uncultured Methanobrevibacter sp.
CAAAAGAAGTATGAATCCTACGACTGAGGCGAGGGATGCGATGAATGAGGATATGAAATTTCCGAAAAAATACCCTAATATAGGCATCAGAGCCTGAAATCCTCCGAAAAATATGCCGTAGTATAGGATTTGCGTTTTGGTAATGTTCTTTTGAGTGAATCCCTTGGTCATGGACACGCTGAATGCATCCATTGCAAGCGCCACTGCAATCAGGCCTGTTGAAATTAAATTAAATGTCATTAAAATAGAATATGTTAAACAGTTTATATAAAATTTGCCTAAAAGTTCATTGATTTGATAATATTCAACATTGTAGTTTAAATCAACATATTGTAACAACAATACCACATAATATCGAATGAAAAGCCATTAAAAACAACATTTACTGAATTTCATATCGAATGATTTATTACTTAAGTATAATAAAAATAACATCATAGGAAAATGAGGTGTTATATGTTAAATAAATTGTTTAAGTTAGACGAAAATAATACTGACTTTAAAACTGAAATCATTGCAGGTATTACAACATTTCTTGCAATGTCCTATATCCTAGGAGTAAACCCTGGAATGTTGTCTGCTACAGGAATGTCACTTGAAGGCGTATTCATTGCAACAGCAATTGCATCAGGAATCGCCTGTATAATAATGGGGCTTCTGTCCAATTATCCTGTTGGACTCGCTCCGGGAATGGGACTGAACGCACTTTTCACCTATACTATAGTTTTGGGTATGGGTCTTTCATGGCAAGCGGCTCTGGCTGCAGTATTCTTATCAAGCGTACTCTTTTTAATCATTACTCTTGTAGGATTGAGGGAAGCTATCCTAAATGCTATTCCTAAGGACTTGAAACTGGCTATCGGTGCAGGTATCGGTTTCTTTTTGGCATTTTTAGGTCTTGCAAATTCAGGAATCGTCGTTGCAAGCGAATCAACAATCGTAACATTAGGAATATTGACTTCCGCCCCTGTACTTCTTGCAATGATTGGTATTGCAATCACATTGATCTTATACGTACGTAAAGTGCCTGCCGCAGTATTCATAGGTTTACTTGTCACTGCCGTTTTAGGAGTAATAGCATCACTTGCAGGTTTAGCAGGTGCTGATGCGGTAATGCCAGCATTGCCTGCTCAATGGGTATCATTCAGCCTTGACTGGAGTGTTGTAGGCGGATTCATGGCAGGATTTGGAGAGCTCTTCAAAAACATTCCAAGTCTCATCATGATACTGTTCTCACTGCTTTTCGTTACATTCTTCGACACTACCGGAACTTTAATCCCACTTGCAAAAGAATGCGGATTTGAAAAAGAAGACGGAACAACCGAAGGAATCAACAAGGCATTTATCAGTGACGCTTTAGGTGGAATTGTTGGTGCTATCCTCGGTTCAAGTACAGTAACAGCTTACGTTGAAAGCGCAACAGGTATTGGTCTTGGTGGAAGAACAGGTCTTACAGCAATCGTTACTGGAATCCTATTCCTGCTTTCAGTATTCTTTGCTCCAACCGTTTTAGCATTGTTTACTTCCTCCGTTACAACCGCTGCATTAGTGACCGTAGGTATTCTCATGTTTGTTCAAATCAGAGACATTGAATGGGACAACCTTGCAATCGTCGCTTCAGTATTCATGACAATCATCATGATGGTATTGTCATATTCAATTTCCCTCGGTATCGCATTCGGTTTCGTCACATACGCAATCGTAGCTGCAGCAACCGGTAAGGCAAAAGAATTAAACCCACTTGTATGGGTCTTGTTCGTAATTTTCCTAATCTACCTGTTCTTCGGATTATAGGGGATTTTTCCTCTATACATCTCTTTTTTTGTAATATTTATATACCATTTTTAACCAATATTTAATTATATTTTAGTAATCTTTAACTAAAGTAAAGGCTTTCAGCAAGTTATATATAGTAAAAATATATTTCTATATGTCTGAGGTGATATATTGAAGAAGATATTTACAATTCTCATCATATTTGCAGTTCTTATCACTTGCGCTGGAGTTAGCTTTGCATCAAGCGACTTTGACGATTCATTCATTGAAGATTCAGACATTGACGATTATGATTTAAGCGATGACCTGGACGATGAACTCATTGATGATTCAGATGATGAATCGGATGATGATCTTAGCGATGAAGATTTGGATGATGAGGACTGGGATGATGACTTAGATGATGAAGACCTGGATGATGAGGACTGGGATGATGACTTAGATGATGAAGACCTGGACGATGAAGACTGGGACGATGACTTTGATGATGAAGACCTGGACGATGAAGACTGGGATGATTACGATTACCCAAACGGAGATGACTGGGAATATTATTACGATGATTTAGACTGGAGCGAATGGGAATACTATTATGACGACCTTGATTTTATTGACGATTTCAATGAAAGCGATGGAAACAGAACATTCCTCAAAAAGATTTACCTTTACGCAAATTCTCCAAAATATCTAATGGCATATACAACTAATTCAAAAGCATTCGGTTTCACTCAGGATGCAGCCAATTACGATCAGAAGGACTTCGATAATGAAAGCGACTATGATGATGAAAAGGTCGCATACCATGCAGAATTGCCGATACCATTTCTGGATTTAGGCTTTGAAGAGATAAAATGGCCCTATGAAAGTCCTAGTGCATCAGTATCAAAAAGCATATATTTAGAAAACATCAATGGTGATTTATCAAACAATGAATCAGATACAAACAAAACTGATGAAAGCGTCAACATCATTGACATCAATGTTGCAAGTGAAGAATTTGAAAGTGACATTTTAGCTATTTTAGCTTTGGTTATTATTTGCATCATAGCAATAATCTAAACAATCTTAGAGGAAAATTAATTTTCCTTACCCATTTTTTTTTAAAAATCTTTTTATACTTTTTTTAATCAATTTATAATCATGAAAGACTTATTTGATATTTGTGATTTTGCTGAATTCACACTCAACAGCCGAATTGTCAGAACAGGCCTTTGGGAATCCGAAAGGGAACAGCCTGGAAATCTGACTCCTGAGATATATGACAGGTATGAAAGCATTGCCGCCAGCGGTGTAGGACTGATTATTTCTGAATTGTACTCCCTTTATCCGAAGGATTCCTTCAGCAAGTTTTCAAATACTGTGAACTACAGGCAGTTTGTGCGAGAGGCAAAGGACCTGACAGACCTTGTTCATTTATATGACGTTCCCATTTTTGCACAGTTAGGTTTCGTGCAGTACCACAAGCATGCCCAGCAGAACGTCAGAATCGAGGACTTGACAATTGAAGACATAAGAAAGATCCAGACTGATTTCATCATTGCAGCTCAAAAGATAGATTATGCCGGCTTTGACGGAATTCAGATAGCTCTTGGAAACTATTATTTCTTAACAAGATTCATTAGCCCATACTTCAACAAAAGAGAGGACAAGTATGGTGGAAGTACTCTTAACCGCTTGAGGATTGTCCTTGAAATCATCAAGGTCATAAAGCAGAACACAAAGCTTCACATTAACTGCAGGCTCAATGCATTTGACATCCAGAAGGGCGGCATGACACTTGACGAGACAATCGAGATTGCAAAGCTGCTTGAAAAGCATGGCGCCGATTCTCTACAGATTACCCGCCCGCGCTCACCCCAGTACTTTTCACGTGAAAACTATGAAAAAAAGCTGCTGGCACTTGACGTGAGCAGAATAATCGATAATGTCAACATTCCGGTAATTATGGGCGGCGGAGTGAAAAGCCAAAGGCAGATCAACAATATTTTAAACAAGACAAACGTCGAGTTCATCTCCATGCAGAGGCCATTCGTTGCAGACCCTAGCTTTCTTGTTGACTGGCAGATTGAAGGCGACGGCGAGGTAAAATGCAGGACATGCAACAACTGCTACTGGAAAAAGACATCAACATGCTTCATATATCCCAAGGCCACATTGAATGTTGACTATTCAGATCCATAGCTTGCAAACCTTTTGGGCTTCCCAAATCTCTAAAATGTCTTGAAGACCAATGACATAAGCATGACTGAAACAAATGCAACTGTCAGAACAATCGCATATGAATCTATCTTTGTTTTATCCCCTTCAAGATTATTGAAGCCGAAAATGAACGGAAACATTATGAAGAGAGGAAGGAAATATCTTATCTGAACGCCCATTATATTGGCCAAGTCTCCGATTGAATGGGACCAGCTTAAAAGAAATGTGATGTATGTTCCGATGTAAATCACTAATGCCACCAGTAATGCGCCTATTCTAGGCATCATGTTCTCTGAAGGTTTCGGATATAAAAGGCAGACCGCACCGAAAAACATCAGGTAAAGTGATGAGATTGAATCGCTGAATCCCATATACTTCTTGAAGAACATCAAATCCCCGTTGATATACTTTCCAGGTATCTGAAGAAATGTCATCAGGGAATCCCATTTGTGAGACATGAGATATGAAATCTGGTCTTCTGTAGTGAAATTATATATCTGCTGATGCACGCTTCTGAATGAATGCATGAATCCTGGAGTTGCATAATATTTGTTGTACAGCAGTGCCAATGCGCCGAATCCGACAAACAGCAATATGCAGTATAGATAATACTTATTGATTTTGAAATTGTTTCTTGGAACAAAGAACAGCAATCCGATAAATGCAAAATATGTAATTTTACATAATCCTATAAGCAGAACAAGCACACTGAATATTCCCAAATCCTTTAAAGTGAGGCTTTCGAAAGGAGCCTTGATCATATAAAAGAAATGTCCCACAATCACAATTCCCAAAGCGCATATGATTGCATCAATGCTTAAGGAAGAGGACTGGAAAATTGCAAGTGGAATGCATGCTATTACAAGCATTGGCATTTTTGCTATAGGGCTCTTTTTGATTGCATATGAAACGCATGTTGCATATAAGAGCACATTGAATATCCTTCCAAGCCACATCAGCCAAATTGCATTCAAATCGAGCATTTTTGCAATGAACATTCCAATTGCAGGAAACAGATATCCGAAAAAAGGATTTTGTGCAAATGCAGAAGGATATTTCACAAGACTCATATTGATTGGCTTTAAATCAGCATTCGTGTTGAAAATCGACGAGTTCACCATACCCATTCCATCAAATCCCGTTCCGGTAGGGCTTTTTCCATTTTTAATCAAATCCAATGTTGACTGTATGGTCAAAAATGAACCGTTATTGTATTCAGGATTTATTATTCCTCTTGAAGTAATCTCAGCCCTTACAAAATGCTCAACTTCATCCGGAGAAAAGCATATCGGAATAAGAAAGGCACAGACTATTCCCAAAACAAGCACTATAACAAAAGCTGTCTTGTACAATTCCTCATCTTCACTGTGGCGTGTGTAAAATACTATGCAGAAAACACCTAGAATGGCTATTACGGCAATTGCCAATAGCTGAAGTTTCGGATGTCCGTAATTTGAAGGACTATAAATTGAAAAGGAAGCTATCAACATCAATACCAAATATAAAATCCAGTATCTTTTAGATTCAAATGCACTGTCCTTAATTCCCGAAATTTCACTTTTAATATCAATATCCCTCAAATCTCTCATTTAAAACAACTTTTAAGATTTTTAAAAAAATTAAAATAATATTGTTAATATCTTTATATTGCAGAACATATAACATTATTGAATATTGTTTTTTAGCTAATACTCCTCCATGTTATTCGGAGCCGTAGCTTCTGAACCTTTCAAGAAAATGGTTGAGCTCCTCTTCAATTTGAAACATGGGCACGGTCGGCTTATATGTCAGGAGAGTATTCAAGGCTATAATCAGAGGAATTGCCTCTCCCACATTGACATTGGCGAATTCACAGTCCTGATATGAAATCCTGAAGGTTTCATTGACGTGCTGGTCAATTTTAAGTCCGTATGGTATGAAGCTTATCTCCTCTTTTTCAATCAGCTCCTCAAGGACTTGTGTTCCTTCCAGAATGTCCTCAAATTCCACTTTTTCCTTTTCAAGCAGAGGAGTTATGAAGTCGAATTTGATGTCATATTCATATAATGACTGGTTTTCCCTGAAATAGCTGTCTACAATGAGATAGTTTATATAGAGCTCATGGTTGAGTATAGAATATTTCTTGTGGTCCAGAATGAATTCCATAATATTCGTTTCCTATCTAAAATGAATTTATTTTTTCTCTTTGAGCTTATTTAACAGAATCAGATGGTATTCAAGATTATCGGCATGCTGCTTTTTAAGCACATGAAGAATAACGCCTGTAAAGAATATGATGGTTGCTATAATCACTACAGTTGAGATGGCTATCAGTGTAGGGATCTTCAGGACATAACCGGTTGAGAAGAACTTGAAGAGAATAGGGAAGAAGTATATTCCCGCTATTATGAGAAGTATGAATGATATTAGTGAAAAGAAGAGCAACGGCTTTTCATCACGAACCAGTGCAAAGATCATTGATATTACTTCATAACCGTCCTTATATGTATTGAGTTTTGATTCGCTTCCTTCCATACGATTCTTGTAGTCAATAGGAATCTCCATAATTTTGAAGTTGTTCATCAGGGCAAATACTGTCATCTCGGTTTCAATCTCAAAGTTTTTTGAGGATATCGGGAATGATTTGACGAAATTATAGCTGAATGCCCTCATTCCGGTCATGATGTCCTTCAAATCGCTTTTGAAAAACAGGTTTATCAGCCGGCGCACCAGCTTGTTTCCTGTGTTGTGAAACATCCTGTCGTTTTCTGTGAAATATGTTGAGGACAATCTGTCTCCGATAACCATGTCCGCCTGCCCGTTTAATACTATCTTTTCAAATTCCAGTGCGGCTTCTGCAGGATATGTGTCGTCTGCATCCACCATTATATAGCAATTAGCATCGATTTGGCGAAACATTGATTTTATGACATTGCCCTTTCCCTGATTGTATTCCTGCCTGACGATGGCTCCCGCCTCTTTTGCCAGGGCGTTTGAGCTGTCGGTTGAGTTGTTGTCATAGACATATACCTCAGCATGGGGCATGACACGTTTAAAGTCATCAACCACTTTCTTTATGGTCTTCTCTTCATTGTAGCAGGGAATCAATATTGCAGTCTTCATATAAACACACTAGTTATCTTTCTTGTTTTAGTTCCTTTAATACTTTTGCCCGGATTTCGGCTTCAGGGTCCTTTGGCCTTGTCAGGATTCCAATAATTATTATGACCAGCAAGTAAAATACCAACAGGTTTGGATAGAGGTATCTGCTGTCCTGTGTAGGTGTTGAAACAAATATGCTTAGAATATTCAATAAATTCGGCAGATAGACAAGCAGTATTCCTTTTGATTTTGTTAAAACGTATATTGTTCCCACTAAAATCAATGACAGGTACATGTATAGTGCAGGGCTTTCAAATAAGGTGTCCAAAAGCTTGTCCTTTTTAATGAAATTTGCCATTGAATTCAATGCCTTGAACAGGCCTGACTCGTTGTCCTTGAATGTTGCATTATCATAGGTGGATGCGGGAGTCATGTTATAGTTGGTATAGAACTGATGCCCTTCACGATTGGTGTTTGTGATATATGACACTCCATGCCAGCTGTCATCCCTGACTATGTCCCATGTCATCGGAGAGGATTTGAAAAGGTATTTCACGAAATGACCTGGATTCTTAATGGAATATTCAATAGCCAAACTGATATATGTGAATTTGTCATTGTTGTATGCCGTTTTGTTTGTGGCATGATATATCGAGTCTGAGAAAGTTGGCTCGTAATTTTTCTTGATTGTGCTTTCATTGAAAAGCATATGTATCTTTTCCCTGTCGGAGCTTTCCAGATTTAAGTTTAAATCATAGTCTGCCAGCATATGAACCACTTTGGTGAGAACCGCATCCTTCTGATTGTCTTCAACGTCATAAACGACATTGAGTGACGCTATCAGCAGAATAAAGATTATTGTAACTGCAGGAATCAGGACATAAGTCTTCTGGGATCTGTTTTTTCTAAACAGATAAATGAACAATACGACCAACAATGCCAATATGATGATCATTCCGTTTGGCCTGATTTGGGCTACACATGCCATTGCCAGTGAAAAGATTACAACAAATCCCAATCCCACATCGCCTTTCCTGTCCACCAGCACTTTTATCAAAAAGCAGGTAAGCAGTAAAAAGTAGCTGAAGAGAGTGTCTTTCAGATATGTTATTGAAAAGATTGCATTTACCGGGATTAGGGCGATTATTAGTGTAAATATGACCTGCAGGATAAAATCCCTGCTCTTTTCATTGCCTCTGAAATAGTTGCAGATTGCTGTCCATATCCCTGAAAAAATGACAATCTGAAAAATTCCGATGGATATCGGATTCGGATACACCTTAAGACACATCATTTCAATGAACGTGTGGAAAAACGGATGCCAATTTGCAAAAGTTGATGTGGCGATTTGATGGAGCTGGTTGAAGGCATCAACTCTTATGATGCCGGGATTATAAACATAAAGATAAAACATGTAGATAATAAATGGTATTAGGAATATTATCAAATCCCTATAAGTTATTTTATTAAATATGCTCCTCAAATATCCATTATCACTTTTTAAGTCCATATTAATTATTTACATTATCTTCACTTATATTAATTTTGATTGATATGGTATCCATATTGTAAGTTTCCTGTATATGAATAAGTGTAAAAGATGACAAATAATAGAGCTAAAAAAACTTTGAAAGGTCCCTAATTCTTTTTTAATTTCGAAAGCAGACCTGAATTTTTTGAATCTGAAAGCCTATCCTTTAACAGCTGATTTTCACTTTTCAGTTTAGCAAGTTCCTTTTCAAGAGAAGTGATTTTCTTATTCTCATATACGCTTAAATCGTTGAAAGGCATCCACTCAAATGAAAGGTCAACAACCTGTGAGTCTTTAACATCCATCTTGAAGATATAGCCGTCATCATGTGAAAGTAATTTGTTTTCACTCAGAATCTCATCATTGTTGACTGAAAATTTCATATAATCTATATACACCGGAAACCTATTCTTGTTTTTATCCAATACATTAGGTCCCCTAAGCTTGATGACTAGTTGTCCATCTTTAATGATTTTAATTTTAATGTCTAAACTCAGATTTGTACTTGATAAAACACAACCGCTGCCTTCTTTTGATTTTAACCATTTCGGGTAGGATATGTTGCATTTGCTGTCGGAATGTTCAATTACTTCAACTGCGTTATCCTCCCCACCCTTATTTTTAATGTCAATTCTGGCTTTTGAATAGATTTTCATATAGTTCAATGCTTTGATTTGATTGATATCTGCCTTATCGGATTTGAAATTGCATATCCAGTCATAGAAATTTTGATTGATCCTGTTGGTGTCATCTGAGGTCTTGACTATTTCTATAGCTGATATCTTATCTGACCTGTTATTCCTGTTCTTGATGAGATTGAGTCTGATTTTCAAATACAGTTCAGTTGAAAAGTATTTTTCAAATTCCTTTAGGAAACTTTCGGAATCGAATATGTCATCTATAAATTCAAATCCTCTCTTGTGGATTGGGTCTTCAGTTTTTACTGTTTTCACTTCTGGCCCTTCAATGAAATCAAGCTGCTTTTCTTCAAATTTTTTCATGCTATTGATTTCATCACATGCAGTTAATGTCAGAGGACTAATTTTCCTGTTTGAATCAAAGCTGAAATCCAATAGCCTAGGACAATACCTTCTTAAAATCAGTGCTATTAGCAGATAATTGTCATCGATTCCTATTTTGAAATTGATCTTCTGCAAATCCGGATCGCTTAATGGGGCAATCGTATACTTATTAAACATGAAGCTGTCTACAAAGCCTTTTCCGAAATGATGGCGGTTTCTTCCATTGGAATATAGGAGTGCTGATATCTCTTTTGATTGCTCATCGTCAATATCTGAGTTTGAAAACAGTTCATCAAATTCCCGGTTAAGCAATGCTTCACCGGAGGCCTTCAATTCAGGAGATAGCTTGGAGATTGTTCTAACGGTCATGTCGGTATACTCCTTAGGGGTTTTATTGATGTAATCCCGTAACGTTTCACCGCAATGGCCTGAAATTCTAAATAGAGGTTCATTGGGAACTGCATATCTGACATATTCCTTTTTTTCAGACCCGAACTTGACATACTCAGACATTGTCAATGACTCTTCAACTGACAGGGGTGTGGTTTCAAAAAATAGTCTGTTATTCAGTTTAAAGCCAAAGAAGTCTGCAATGTCTGAAGCTATTTGTAAATCCTCATTATATTTTGAATTATCCGTTGAGGTTATGTTAATGTTGGACAGGTCAATGTTCGCATTAAGCCAAAGAGCGGCAACCAGCCTTGAATCTATTCCTCCGCTCAAGTCAAATCTGATGTAATTGGTGGTTTTGCGCAGATTTCTGATGACATCCACCCATCTGTAAAACCAGTTATCCAAGATGTCCAATGCTTCCTTTGAATTGATTGGGACGCTATGTTCATCCCTATCACTTATATTGAAATCTATCTGATGTGATTGCTTATCGATTATCACATCCATATTGCTTGCAAGCATTTCAATTTCATTGACTAAAGTCTGCGAATAGAGGTTGGAGCATAATTTAACTCCCATATAATAATCTGCATATTGCCTGTTGAGCGTGATTTCCTTATTGCTATCCCTTAAATGTTCCATCAATCTTAAAAATGAGTTGGATATGGCAAAATAATTATCTTTTGCATAATAATATATGCCATAAGATCCCAGGTAATCCTGGCTGATTCTTATCTTATTTTCATCAGCGCTTACAAACACATAGGCTCCGATTTTAGATAGCATTTCATGGCCTTCAGGCTCATCCATGCATAGTTTGCCATCAGCAATTGCATATCCGTATAATCTTGTGTCAATATTATCGAGGTTATCTGAATCTATGATAAAAAATTCCTTATTTAAAAATTCATTAACCAATTTCCTCACCTATCTCACATCAATTAAAAGCAATTGCTCCCTCAATTCAAGATAACAGCCATTGCCGAATAATAATATCATGGCATTTCAATACTTAAAATTATGTTTTATTTTTAATTATTGATAAATGTATGGTCTTATTGAAAAAAATAAGGTCTTGTGGAATTTTTGATGTTCCAACAAGTTTATAAGAAAAATATCCAAGAAAAATAGTCCTATGGACTATTCTTCTTTTTGCGGTGTGTATTTTCTGATTGAAATCTGGCGGAATTTCCTGATGAAGAACTTCGCCCAGACATATCCCAGTGTTCCTCCAACGAAACATCCGAATACAACACCAGCATATATTCCAACAACTCCCCATCCGAAAATGAAGCAGAAGAGGTATGCGAATACGCTTTCAAGAATCAGTGACCTTAAAAGTGTGATTAAAAGAGAGTATATTCCTTTTCCAACACCCTGAAACATCATTGATGACATTATACCGTGAGGGATTGCAAGAACGAACAGTGTCAGGACGGATATTGCAGTTGCAATCTGCTGAGCTAGGGCTGCGCTTGCTGAGGTATAGGAGAATACAGTTGCGATTTGGTTTGAGAATATGTACATTACAAGCCCTATTGCAATTGAAAATATGAATCCCAATTTGATTGAATAGGAATGGGCGGTCTTCAGGTTCTCATGGTTGTGTGCACCGTATGCCACACCAGATACAGTTAAAACCGCAGTTCCAATACCTAATAAAGGAATCATTGCCATCTGCACGATTCTCATTGAAGCGGTATACACTGCCACGGCTGTTGTATCTGCAGCCAGTACCAGCATTGAGTTTATTATTATGGCAAGAGCTGAAAAAATGACGTTTTCCAATGTTGAAGGGATTGCAACCTGAAGGGTATCGATCATGATTCTGCTTGAATAATGGAAGTTTTTAGGTGACAAATCAAGGTAAAGGTCCTTTTTGCCCCATATCCAATAGCTCATTACCAGACATGACATGCTGGCTGAGATTACTGTTGCCCATGCCGCCCCTGAAATTCCAAAGTCAAGGATGTATATGAATACAGGGTCGAGAATAATGTTTAAGATTGCTGTTACTGCAATTGCGATTGTTGCCCTTCTCATATCCCCTTCCGAACGGAATATCGCTGATGCCACACCTGAGAATACGAATATAAAGAGGAAACCGAATATTATGTAACTGTAATCCATGGCATATCCTATTGTTTCACCGGCACCCATGAACTGAAGGATAGGAACCATGAACGCTTCAATCAGTACTGTGAATATTAAAGACACGATAATGGACAATACGACAGCATGCAATCCTGAATTGTTGGCTTCATCATAATTCTTTGCGCCGATGTTTCTTGCAATGAGTGAGTTTGCACCGGCACCTATTCCGTTTCCAAGTCCGATCAATACCATGAATAATGGTGTGATGAATCCTATTGCGGCCAATGCGTCAGCTCCAAGGCCGGCTACCCATATGCTGTCTGCAAGATTATACAACATGATTAATAGCATTGACAGCATCATCGGCCAGGCCAATTTCCTTATTGCCCTTTTCGGGTCTCCAGTAATCATTTCAATGTTTTTGCTTTTAGACATTTAATCCCCCTTGCTGTTTAGCTCCATTGTCTTTACAACTATTTCCTTTAATATCTGCTGCAGCAATTCCTTTTCTATGTATCCTTTCTTAACTATTACCTCATCCTCCCATTCGTTGAGGATTTCATATGCCTTTGCCAGGGTTTCCCTTCCTTTCCCTGTAAGTGAAACCTTGTTCTGGCGGCGGTTGTTTTCATCGACCTCGCGCATGACCAGGCCCTTGTCCTCAAGCTTTTTGATTGAACGGGCCACAGCACCCTTGTTGATGCTGCATCTTGAGGATATCTCTTCCTGGTTGATGTTTTCCGTGTGGTAGATTTCAAATAGCAGATGCAGCTGTGTGGAATTGATGTCGAATTCCTCGAGGCGATGGTTTATGTAAATTGCATGGCCTCTTGCTATCATTGCAATCAGCTTTCCTACTGGAAGATTGGAAGCATCAATCTTTTTAAAATCTTCAACTGACATTTTAATCGATGAATGAATCCAGGCTGTAGTCGTCCTTCTTGACTTCCTTGGTGGTTAGGGCAAGAGTCTTTAAAGGCTTTTTGGTGTACTTTTCAAGCTGCTCAAGGGTTGAGTCGAATCCTCTTCCTCCAGCAGTTATGAAAAACTTGACTTCATTGAACTTGCCTTCGTTCTGTTTGATGTATGTTATCATAGGATTAGCCGCTTTGCTTGCCCATACCGGAGCTCCAAGATATACAACATCATAATCCTGAGGGTCATATTTCAATGCTTCAAGGTCAATTATCTTTTCCTGGATTGCATCCTTTCCGCCGCGCGCGTAACCCATCTTTCCTTGATAATCCTTTTTGGGTTTGATTTCCTCTACATCGGCACCGGTTTTTGATGCAATGTCTTCAGCCAATTTTTTTGTAATGTTTGTTCTTGAATAATAAGCTACTAGTGATTTCATACTATTATTATTAATTTCTCATCATATATAAATGTTGCACTGGCAACTATTGACATGTCAACAATTGAAAATGCATATAAGATTATCAAAAAAAATTGCAACATTTTAGTAAAATCAAACAAAACACATTTCCCCATTTTAGTGGCAGTGAATATTTGAATAACTTATATTAATTTAAAGAGTATAAATTAATTATATGAACAAACTGAAAATAGCAAAGACAATATCCACAATAACAAATCCGCCGATAATATGCATTCCACTCTTTTTGCTCATATGCATAATACTTTCATTTGAAAACGGTGCATTCAATTTCGCCAAGTTCATCACTCTTGAAGTAATTTCACTTGTTTTCGCTTCAATATTGCCAATGGCAATCATCCTGTTCTGGGCCAAAAAGCTCAATACCGACAGCGACATTTCAAACCGTGAAGACAGATTCACCCCATTGGTTGTAGGTATAATCAGCTATTTCATAGGTTTTCTAATATCATGGTTTATTAATGTAGACAACTTTCTGACACTTCTTCTTTTATGCTACTCAGTCAATACCGGAGTCGTTCTGCTCATTACTTCAAAATGGAAGATAAGCGTCCACACAACCGGATTGAGCGGACCTGTTGCGGCACTGATATTGCTTTTGGGACCAGCAGGTGCAGTTTTCGGAATAATCTATCCTATATTGATCTGGTCAAGGGTTCTACTTAAAAAGCATACTCTGGCACAGGCAATCTGCGGAGGCGTTCAGGGATTCTATCTGACAGTTCTGGAGATGTATCTCTACATGTACATATTCAGCAAACCAATTCCAGGTATCGTAAGCCTTGAGATGTCATGTCTTTATATTTTAGCCATCATTGCAACACCTGTGATATTGGGCGTTTTAAGCTATACAAATCAGTTCAGAAATCTCTTTGCAATATTGGAGATGGTAATGTTGATTCTGTTTTTCCTATTGGCGCCTTTAAATGTCTTTATAATATTCGTTCTCATTACATTGACATCAGTGGCAATCAGCCTTTATGCAGGTTCTGATTTTGTCTGGTTCAATGTCTTGAAATCATCATAGTCCTTTGAGTTTAAGATGTCCAAAAAGAACTTCCTCTTGACAGGCCCAAGATTTTCAAGATAGTCATCATAATATCGAGTTGATTTAATTGATTGGTAGTCCTTTTTAATTAATAGATACAACTCTTTCTTGCATTTTTCTTCAATGGCCATTAAAGCATATCGAGGACCATTGATTTTGAAGGCAAGCAAATCAAATTGGTATGTATCATACCATCCATTTTCAACAAATATGTCCATTAATATGCATCCAGCCTCGACAGTATCCAAAAATTTTGAATCCACAGTTTCGGTAATGGAACCCTCATGCTTTCTTCGCGCATAAAGGTACTTCCTTATGATTGAAACCTTTTCAGCCTTAAGGAATGTGTAAAAAAAGAAAGGCATGTCCTCAAAGTATATTCCTTCAGGAAACCTGGCGTTGATTCTTTGTAAAAATGAGCGTCTGAATATCTTCTGGGCGGCGCTGACCGAAATGTCAAAGAGAAAATCGCCGCACTCATCAGGTTGGAAGTTCCGCCCTTCAAACTCCTCTGTGAAGTTGTTCAGGCCGAACCATTCGTTCTTGCTGAATTCTCCTTCATGATACTTTATTATCTGAAACATTGAAATGTCTGAATCGTATTCTTTGATATGGCGATAGGCGGTTTCGAACGCATCTGGACAGAAGAAATCGTCACCGTCCAAAAACATCACATATTCTCCTTCGGCAACCTCCAGCGCCCTGTTTCTTGCCGCTCCCGGACCGCACCTTGACTGGGTTATTAGTCTGATTCTTGTATCGTCAAATCCTTTGATGATGCTTAACGTATTGTCTGTTGAGCCGTCATCAACGACAATGAGCTCAAAATCCTCAAGTGACTGGTCCAATACGCTTTTAATGGCTTTTCTTATATACCTCTCTTCATTGAAAACGGGCATTACTACTGAAATCTTCATGATAATCAATTAAATTGTATATGTGTACACTTCCAGATCCTTGCCTGTTAGGTATGAACGGTTTTTACGGCTCACGAGCTTGTTTTCATAGCCGCTTTCCACAGACAGCTTGAACTTGTCATCGCTTGGAGTGATGGAAACCCTGTCATGGATATATGTGTAGTGAAGCATTGCATGGCGGATGAAATCGTCATCGATGTCCATATCGCACACCATCCAGAACTTGGTCTTTATTCCGTTTCTTGCCTGATTTTTGGTCTTGAAAACCTTATCTATCTGAGGATATTTTTCCTTTATGTCATCCTTGATGGCTTTATCCTCCAGCAGTATAGCAAGAACCTTGTCATCGTAATCAATTCTTTCGAACCTTGCAATAATGTCTTCAATGTCATTTACGTCACTAAGTTTGTATATCATTGTCACGTCCATTTTGGGAACGCTGTATTCAAAGCCCATGGTGTCGAGAATCTGCATCCAGCGCTGCGTGTATGTGTGGTTTTCAAGAACGTTGTATAGGTTGTTGAGCCTTTTTTCAGTGTATGGATTGTTGAAGTCAGGCAATTTGTCGATTTCATCAAAGACAAATACGTTATCGCCGAATATCTTGTCCACTCCCTTGGAATAGTTGGTTAGGATATTGACGTAACACAGGGAAAGCTCGAACACCCTTCTTGCAAACATGGTATTGGAATCTGTCACGGTGTTTATGTTTAGCCCCCAGTCCATCTTCTTGTAGACTTCAGCGGTCTCCTCATAGGTTATTGGAGGAACAGTATATTTGGTGAACCTTTCTGGAAACTGGGTCCATTTCTCATAGTATACCCTGTCGAAAATCATCAGTCCTCCCCACTGCTCGATAATCTTGTCGAAAATCATGTCCATGAGAGCGCATCGCTCAGGGTGCTTGACGTAATATGAGCCTGCAAAGACCACCTCCTCGATTTTCTCGCCGGAGAGATTGAGGGGATTGAAAAGAATAGGCTGGCCTGCAAACATGAGCGCATTGACATTTGGATGATTGAAGTCTGCCTTGTAGTGCTTTATACATTCCTCAGAGGATGTGAATATGTAGTCGAAAAGCTTTGCGGTTTCAGCAAACGAATATTCCTCGGCACGGTAATAGGGAGGGTCCTCCTTGTTCCAGAACACTGTGGGGATTGAATTTTCATGGCAGTGCTCGAGAATCTCGAGAAGCTCGGTTCTGTTTTCAGTGTCGTATTTCTTGAAAATCTTGCCTTTCCAGTGCCTCTTGTCTGTCTTTCCGTCATATCCTGCCCATGCAGATTCGCAGAAGAATATGTCCGGCTTTTTCTTTTCGAACTGCTTTTTCCAATTTTTGGGAGTGAGAGGTATTGCCTTGAATTCATGCTTGAAGGAATTGAAGGTGAACTCGTCGCTTATCATTGCGACCTTTATGCTTTTAAGGCTTTTGGCTTTCTTTTCTTGGTCTTGACGTTTGTCCTTTAAGTTTGCATACTTCTTCCAGACCTTGTATGCCTTGGTTGACTGGAAATGCCTGTTTTTCTTCTCCAGTCTTCTGTTCTTGCTTTTCAAACCATCGATTTCATCCTGAAGCTCAAAAATCTTAAATTGATCTTGCCAATTCTTTTCACTCATAAAATTCCTCTTTAACTCACATTCCTAAAAACAGTGAAAATCAATAGAAAACACTGAAAATCGTTAATATTATTTTAATTTATAATAATTAATAAAGATATTGAAAAAAATAAAAAAAGAAATTATATGATTTTTAGAAGTATTGGGTTCCGCTTTTTGGTGAGAGTGAAACACTCTGGGTATCCAATAGATTACTGTTTGAATCATATAAATTGATTGTTGCATAATCCGGATAATACTTATATGCATCTGCACTTGAAATGTAGAGGTATCCGTCTGAATGGACTGATGCCGGAACCATATTACCATGATTCAATGTATTGCCGTCTCTGGAATACCAGATTTGAACGATGACATCTTCACCTGCATGTTCGGTTCCTACATTGATTTCTGCATAAGTCTTGTCTGCATCCGCACTTCCTGTTGAGAAGCTTCCTCCCCTAATCTTCATTGAGGATTTTGCTTTCTTTTCGGGTTCTGATGCCTTGACTGATGCATCATCCTGCTTATCATCAACCTGGGTTGTGTTCTTGTCAGCCAAAGCGTTGCTTGAACCGCTGCTGTCAGCTGAATTGCCGGATGAATACATATATATAAATGCGCCTGCAAGCACAACAGCAATGACGGCAAGAGCGATAATGATTATCTTTGTATTATTATCGCCAGACTGTTTTGCCCCGCTCATTGAGTTGATCATGCTTTCATGGTCTATTGTCTTCACTTCCAGTGCACTTCCGCATTTCTTGCAGAATTTTGCTGTGTCTGAATTTTCACTTTGACAATTAGGACATTTCATTTATTAACACCTATAAATTGCAATTAGATAATAATATTTTGTCCACAATATCATATATATTTAATCGAAATAATCATCATTTTATATCATGGTATGGATTTGGTGAAAGTGAAACATGATTCTCTGATTAGCAATCAAACATATTGAATCTATACCCGATTATATCACTGCTAATGCGAATGTATGATTTTTGGTTGAATGAAAAGTCAAAATAAATAAAAGAAAAAAAAGTTGGATTAAATTGTTTAAATCTAATCGTAGAATTTTCCAAGGAAATCCTTCATCCTCGGGTTGTCGGATGAGAATACCTCTTCCGGAGTGCCCTGTTCCACAATAACGCCGCCGTCCATGAATATTATTGCATCTGCGACATTACGGGCAAAGGCCATTTCGTGAGTAACGATGACCATTGTCATTTTCATTGCAGCCAAATCCTTGATTACAGTCAGGATTTCACCTGTCAGTTCCGGATCCAGTGCTGAGGTCGGTTCATCGAAAAAGAGTATGTCAGGATTCATTGCCAAAGCCCTTGCAATTGAAACCCTTTGCTGCTGGCCTCCTGAAAGCTCGCATGGATATGCGTCTTCCTTATCCTCAAGACCCATCTGGGCAAGGAGCATTCTTGCATGATCATAGACTTCATCCTTGTCCCTTTTCTGAACACGAATCGGAGCATTTGTAATGTTTTTCATTACGGAATGATGTGGGAATAGATTGAAGTTCTGGAATACAAGTCCGAATGTTCCGTTGAATTTGATTTCACCGCTGTCTTCCTCCTCCAAATCAGTTATGCACCGAAGCAGTGTTGATTTTCCTGATCCTGAAGGGCCGATTATGGCCAGTACCTCTCCCCTTTCGACTTTAAGGGAGATGTCCTTTAAAACTACATTGTCGTCGAAGCTTTTTTTAAGATTTTTGATTTCAAGCAAACTCATAAAATACTCCCCCTATTCATAATAATCCAATCTGTGCTCCAGGTGTTCCATTACAAATGCTACAATTATGTTGAAGACATAGTAGAACACACCAGCCACCAGAAGTGCTGAGATGGATGCGTCTGCAGCTGCAATCTGTTTTGCTACTGTAAACATTTCTGGAATTGCAATTACAAATGAAAGAGAAGTATCCTTTACAAGAGTAATTACTTCGTTAGTTACTGAAGGAAGAATTACCTTAAACACCTGAGGCATGATAATGATGAAGAATGTCTCAAGCCTGCTGTAGCCCAATACCTGTGCCGCCTCATACTGTCCGCTGTTTATTGATTCGATTCCTCCCCTGTAGATTTCAGCAAAGTAAGCAGCATAGTTTATTGTAAATGCGATGATTACTGCAATGAACCTGTAGTCAGGTGAAAGAGTCATGCCGAATACATAGTATGGTGCGAAAAATACTACAATGAGCTGCAGCATTAACGGTGTTCCTCTCATGATTGAGATATATATCTTCATAAGCCACCTTAACGGTGCAAACTTACTCATCCTTCCTCCGGCAATTGCTAAACCGAGAGGAAGGGAGAATAAAAGAGTAAGCAAAAATATCTCAATGGATGTAACCATACCATTAAGCAATTGTGCGATTACATTACTCAATATCATATAATCCGATTCTCCCTTCTTAAACTAAACAGTCTATGGTTGGATTAATGCGTCTTCGGAAATACCGTATTTTTGAGCGATTTCTAAGACAGTTCCGTCTTTAAACATTTCGTCTAAAGTAGCTTGTACTTGGTCTTTTAATGCATCATTTCCTTTTTTGAATCCGATACCATATTTTTCGGTTGTGATGTACTCATCCAGGATGGTGAAGTCATCTGAATTGTTTTTGTTGTCGATGTCGTATTCTGCAACACCGATATCCATAGCTACAGCATCACATACACCGGATTCTAAGTCCATGAATGCGGTGTTATAGTCAGCAACTTGGTTTAAAGTTGTGAATGTGTCTGCAATGGTTTTGTTGTCTCCTTCAAGAGCAGCTAAAGCTGATGAATCTTTTTGTGTTTCTACGGTTTTACCTTGTAAATCAGCAATAGTTGAAATTCCTGAGTCGGATTTAACAACGAATATTTGTTTGTTGTCGAAGTATGGGTTGGACCATAAGTAGTCATTTTCCCTTCCGTCAATTGTGAATCCGTTCCAGATACAGTCGATAGAACCGGATTCCAATTCAGCGTCTTTTGCATCCCAGTCAATTGGTTGAGCCTGGAATGTCCAGTTGTTTCTTTCACAAACCTCTTTTGCTAAGTCTAAGTCGAAACCAGTATAGTTTCCACTGTCGTCTTTGTATCCGTATGGTGGGAATTCTGCATCAAAACCTACGATGAAGGTATTTTCATCATTTGCGGTTGCGTTTGCATCATTTCCTCCCATAAAATCAAATAAACCAGCGCTTACAGATCCTACCATCATTAAAGATACGAGGACTAAAGCTAAAATAATACCTATCTTTTTATTCATTTTAAAACACCAAAATAGTTATAACTATATTTAAATAGTGTAGAATATTCTCTACATATAAATATTATAATGTAGGCATATTTATTTGTTTATATTGCACTTTGAAAAATATTCTAAAAAAGAGATAATGGCATCGGTAAATTAATACTTTTGTTCAATTCTATAATAAAAAAAATAGGTTTAATGAATTTGATTGAAAAGCTATTTTTTAACCGCATCGCCTACGAATCTGATAGGCTTTGTGACCTTCCAGCTTGTGGAGCCCATGAGCTGCTCGTTGACGTACTGCAAATCACTGATTTGTGACTTGTACTGCTTGTTTTGCTTTTTGAGATTCCTGTACTTGAAGCTGACTTCATTAAGCTTATCTGAAAGATGCTTTGAATTGTTATTGCGCTTGTCCTTGTCAAGGTTGGTGG
>NZ_CAMVPN010000045.1 GCF_947169325.1 uncultured Methanobrevibacter sp.
CAGACATAATAAGTAAAGATATTATGAAGTACGCTAAAAAATATAGACGAGTATACACTAAATTTGAAACAAATTAATTTGTAACTAATTCACCACATCTACAAAACCAACATCATACTTGAGAAAATTCAAGTACTCACTAATGTATAGCTACATGCGGAAAAGCAGTCATCATAGTCAACATTGTATAATACAATATAACTTAAACCATCGCCATAAAACACATAGCACATCTAATAGACAGATGAATTTTAGTAACAAAATCAATTAAAAAATATTGCAATTATCATTATAAATTTGAAAATCAAACATATATTTGAAATTATTAACAATTAAGATATTTCATGTGAAATTAGTTGAAAATAAAAAATATAACAAATGTTAAAAATAAAAATTTTTAAAATGCTAAATAAATTGAATAAGAAAAAATAATTAAGCCAAATTATTAAATAAAGAAACCTAATCAATTTTTCACTAAAAAATAAGATGAAAAAAAATAAGTAGTATATAAATGTAACTATATTAATTTAGTTAATCCAACTTTTTTCTAATTACTGAAATAATTCTGGTTAAACTTCTATGCATTTTAATTCCATATTGCTCAACTATTTCGAAGCCTACTTCATCTGCAATCGGCTGCAAATCCACATAGTGAGGACTGGCCATGCAAAGGTAAGCGTCATCCCTCATATTATCATAGATTGAAATGAAAAATTCCTTAAAAATTCCGTCACCTTCAATACCTCCTGTTGTGGTGGATTTCCCATAAGGAGGGTCGGTAACGACACTTGCTACCTTTTCATACATTTTAAGTTCACGAACATCAATGTTGAATGTCCTATAATCAGTAATTCCATAATGTTCCAAATTAATTGCAGCACCGTTTTTCATTTTCCAATAAATATCAGAACCTAAAACCTTACATCCAATCAAACCCGCTTCAATCAGTATTCCTCCGGTTCCGCAAAATGGATCAAGCAACAGCTGGCCTTCCTTAACCCTTGAAAGATTAACCATGCATCTTGCTAACTTCGGACTCATGGATCCAGGATGGAAGAATGGTCTTTTATGAGGTTTGGTTTCTTCAAAATGTTTTTTATTGAGTTTGATTCTTTCAATAGCCACATATAATTGATTTTCAAAAGCAGCAATTCTAATCAATGATTTCGGCTTTTTCAATTTTACCTTTATTCCATCACAGTTTTCCAAAATCAAGGATCCTATTTTTCTTTCGAATGCGACAGTATCAATTTGGGAATTGACCCTTTTTACGCGTACAGCAAAATTTTCATCAATGTATTCATGCCAATCTATTGAGGAAATATCCTTCTCCAGGGTTTCCACACTGGATTTCAAAATCATTTCATGGACTTCATGGGTATATCCCAACCGTTTTGTTAAAATTTTATAGTATTTGCAAAGGTTATCTTCGGAAATGTTTTTTAAAATTACCAATCCCTCGCAAACGACATCCATGTCTGCATGAATATCTTCACATTCAATTACCGCTTTAAGTTCGGCTTGAGGCAACAGAGGATGTTCCTGAGATTGTATGCATAGTAATTCCATTAAAACCCACCAAATAACTATCTTTTAAACTTATCAAAGTGTCTCCTTATAACCTTTTCACTTGAATCATCGGTTTCATCCACTTGATTTTGCTCATTTTGATAATTTTTGTCATCAATATCATTATTGTAATATTGTCTTTCATTATCCTGATAGTAATCCCTGTCATTGCGAGAATAATTGTCCCTTACTTCATTATAATAGCCATCATTGGAAAAGTCATTTGAAGAACCTTCATATATTATATTATCCCTGGAAGTGTTCATGACACGTTCAACATTATAATCCAGATCATCACCATACGGTTCATATTCATATTTGTTGATTCTGGATTCCTGAAAGCTGAACTCATCAGGATAATATTCATATTCCCTTCTTTGATAATCATTTCTTTCATGACCGATTGGTGTGATAGGTTCATACTCATCATAATACTCGTTGTTTTGAGTTTCGACATGTCTCGGATTATTCTGAGGTCTGTTGATGAAGTTCCTAGGAGGTTCCTGGAAGTTTCTGTATCCCAACATATTAGAAAAGATTATCTCCTCCACTTCGGAAGGGTTTGAAATGTTTTCAAGCTTTATCTGATTATTGTCATATGCACTGAAAGCTGAAAGGGTACCCACATTGAACATTCTTGCGAAAATGCTTTGGGAAGTATTGATATCCTGAATTGTTGAATATGGCATGTAATTCTTTTTGGTTGACAGCAATCCTGATTTGATAATGATTCTAGAGTCTGTTAATGTATACTCTATAGAAAACCACCTGAGAAGCTGCCAAATGATGTATAAAATAATTGCAAGAATTACAACGAAAAATGCAATTGCAGCATATCTTGTTAAAGGCAATTGAATTTGAGAAATCAAATAAACCTGCATCCTGCCGATGAATTGTATTGCCATCGGTGAAACGACGAAAGCAACAGCTAATAAAACAACACCATAAATAGCTTTTTTGCAGCCTAAAATCATATTCGGCTTTGTTTTATAAAGAACTCTTTCATTAGCTCTTTCATCATTTTTACTGAATAACATAATTATACTATTAGAAATAACTTTTAAATAAAGTTTTACAAAAAAAGTATTTAAAATAAGCCTCAGCTCGCCCATCATTCATCACATATCAGAGCTCATAGGGTTCATCATCGGCTTATTTTAGCAATCGTAATTATTGATTTATCCAAACATTACTCCTGCTTCTGTATTGAATATTTCTTCTTCTTTGGTTTTGCTCATGACCTTATCGATAGCATCCATGAAGTCATCGACAGTTATTTTGTCACGTTTGTCACGAATGGCGAACATACCTGCTTCGGTACATACCGCTTTTAAATCTGCACCAGAAAGACCGTCAGTCAAATCGGCAAGCAGTTCGATGTCTGCCTCTTCATCCAAGGACATCTTTTTGGTGTGGATTTTGAGAATCTCCTTTCTTCCGTCAATGTTAGGAAGCGGAACTTCAATGAATCTGTCAAAACGACCAGGACGCAATAATGCAGGATCCAAAATGTCCGGTCTGTTGGTAGCTCCAATGATACCGATGTCACCTCTTGATTCGAAACCGTCAAGCTCTGCGAGCAGCTGCATCAGTGTCCTTTGAACTTCCCTGTCACCACTGGTGGAACTTTTAAGCCTTTTGGCTGCAACTGCATCAAGCTCATCTATGAAAATAATGGCAGGTGCCTTTTCCTTTGCAAGCTCAAACACTTCACGAACTAACCTTGCACCTTCACCTATGTATTTTTTAACGAATTCTGATGCAACGATTTTAATGAATGTAGCATTGGTTTCGTTTGCAACAGCCTTTGCAAGCAAAGTCTTACCAGTTCCCGGAGGTCCGTATAACAATATTCCTTTAGGAGGTTCGATACCTACTTTTTCAAATAATTCAGGTTCAGTTAAAGGCAGTTCGACAGTCTCTTTAACTTCAATAATTTGCTCTTCCAGTCCACCGATTTGATCGTAGGTAATGTCTGGTTTTGTTTCAATTTCCATTCCTGAAACGTTTGCATCTTTTTCTGATGGTAGTACTTCAACTATACCAAAAGTCTGTTGATTGAGTGCCACTCTTGAACCTGGCACCAATAATTTTTCATCTAAGAATTTTGAGTAATTAACAAGAAAACTAGGCCCTGTGCTACTTTTTACAGTCATTCTGTTATCATCTAAAACTTCAGTGATAGTAGCCAATACTAAAGGAGGGGATCTAAATCTGTCAACTTCTGAACGTAAAGATTTAGTTTCTCTTTCTAATCTAATCTTTTCATTTTCAATTAGGACTTTATCCTTTTCTAATTTCCTAACTTTCCACATCAAGTTACTTTTAGCTTTGGTTTTTTCTTCTCTCAAATAATCGATTTCTTCCTGTAGCGATTCTACTTTTTCAATCAATTGTTCTTTTGAAGAATTTTCCAAATCATCGAAATCATTCATGTGAATCATCTCCAGTTAGTTTATTATAAATTTCACATACTAAGTTACTTTAATAACAATTTGTAATTTTAAAGTATTTAAAGGTATTCATTTTACATTATACTAACAAATATTAATAGTGAATTTAATATAATATAACTAAAGAAATATAGGAAACTGATTAAAATGGAATGCGAAATATGTGGTAAACCAGTCCCTGAACATAATCCAATAAGAGCAAAAATCGAAGGGTCAGTTATGGTTGTTTGTAAAGAATGTTCAAAACTAGGAACAATCCAAAAAGCACCACCAAAACCAAGATACGTGCAGCAAAAAAACAAACCACAGAAAAATACAAAGAACAGAAACTACACAAGAAGAGATGAACCTTCTGAAGAATTAATTGAAGATTTCAACAATGAAATCAGAAAAGCAAGAGAATCCAAAGGCTGGTCTCGAGAAGATTTGGGTCGCAAAATAAATGAACGTGTTTCAGTCATTACAAGAATTGAAACCGGAAAAATGACCCCGGATACAAAACTAACAAAAAAATTAGAAAAAGCACTGAATATTAAATTGCTTGAAAAAGTAAATAATGTTGATTTGAATCAATTCCTCAACAGTTCATCCGGCGAGAGAACTTTAGGAAGCGTGATGAAAATCAAAAGGAAATAGCTATTTAAGATAGCTATTTAATTTTTCATTTTTGACATGTCTGTTTTTTCCAATGATCTTATAATCAATCATCCCCTCGTTTGTAGCCTTTTGAGAATGATATCCTGAAAAATTATCTGCATCGTCCATCAGCTTTTCAAGTTTGGCATAACCTTCATATTCACTGCTGACAACCACAACATGAGCTGGCGGATGAATCTTTTTAACCTGCATAATGCTTAAAGTGGTGTCTTCCCTTACAAAAAATGCGGTTGCAACATTTGATTTTGTCTTAAGAGTGGAATTTAATATACTTTCAACCAAAGAATCAGCAAACTCGGCACTTATAACCTTCGGTCTTGTAACAAGATTCATGTTACCATGTCTTTCCATATCAACAATTGCACTGAGCACTTTTGAATTACTTTCTCCTCTAACTAAAATTAAAGCCATAATTATCACTTAAAAAAAAATAAAAAGGTGAAAAATCACCTGTTTTGGAAAGATTTCAATAATCTGCTTCTAAATACCACCAACAAAATTAAAATAATACCAACGGCAGTTTGAATGCTTCCCAAAATATTTAGAATGTTTCCATCAATCGGTAAATCCCAAGCTGGAGATGACCTATCACCAGGAAGGGCATTATAATAGACACCCACTGCTTTTGAACCTTGTTTTACATTGATATCTTTAGGTTCAACATGGTCAACACCCATTAAAAGACCATTATTGATAGCTCTATTAATAGAACCTGAAATGGCAGATGCGTCATAACCATATTTTGCAACTGATGCTTCAACAATCTCTTTTGTAGTTGCAGCTAAACCAGGCTTGTCACTTCCATAAACGGATACACTGACCGAATTCGGACTGACCGTCAATGCATTTCCCAATGCCTGATATGCATATACTGTTGAAAGGTCCCCATCACAGACAGGACATTTGTCGTAACGTTCGGAAGTAGGATATCCCACACTCCATCCGCAATTATCACAGACTTTTGAGTACTCCTCATCCATAGGATAACCGGATTCGTTCATGTCTTTAGGAGTAAACATGTCTCCAGTGGAGATTCCTGAAACAAGGTTCACACCACCCCCACCGTATTTTTCTCCAGAATCATTGGCAACTTCACCCATTGCCTCTGAAAGAATGGTGGTTGCTGGATAACCATCACGAATCATTTTTCCAATATTCATAGCAGTTTCTTTTCTTACAGACTCTGCAGTACCATACATTGGATTTCCATCAGTATTCCTCAAGTGAATAATAGCTCCTTTCTGACCTGGCTGCAAAGTTGCAACACCACTATTGTATGGAGTAACTTTGATGGTGTTTGAAAAATCGTCTACAGTAATGACATAAGCATCAAATGATCCGCCGATTGCCGCACCAATGTTAGGACCTCCAACAAGAAGACGAGCTCCCTTATAACTTGATGCAATGGATGCCGCTGATGCTGCAGAAGCATTATTTTCCAAATTCGCAACTGCATCAACAATAGAATCCAACCTTGTATCGGAACTACCTGTACCCCCTGAGAGTACTGCAAATTGATTATTTTTAGACATTAAAAATGTGGATTGGAACATGTTGTCTGCAAAAGACATACTTCCTGCCGCAGCTCCATTCGGATCCTGACCAGTAGGGTCTGTAATGATAATGATGTTACAGGTAGCTGCAACGCTACTCATAGACAATAAAAGTATCATGAAAAATATGATTGATGTCCTAAACTTATTCATATCCATTCACCCACTGCGAGTATCATTCTCCAATTCAACAGACGAAAAGTCTTCGATAACAGTAACTGTGACTACTCCAGTATTCTTATCTACCTGAACATCTGCAGCTGTAATCGGCATTACAGATGTACCTGGAACCGTCGATTGCGTTGCAAATTCCTGAGCCGTCTGAAGGGCATCCTGTAGGGAAACTTCTCTTTTGGATGTCTTCAATACATCCCCATAAATTACACTACCATCCCTAAAACCTGCTTGCATAACATTAGCTCTAATGGTATCAACCGGAACTATATCATTTCCTTTAACAATAATTCCAGAAATCGGGATACCGTCATTAATCTCATCAGAAGATGCAAAAGCCACATAAGTAATTAAACGACCACAAACAATCAACATAAATGCGAGTAATAAAATAATTAATGTGTCTCTTCTAATCTTTATAAACATGTTTATATCCTCATGTATCTATTCCAATTATAAGAATAAATTATACATTTATTATATTAAGTTAATATGATATTTAAATTTATATTATGTCACGTAAAAGTGACTCGGCAGGATCCATTCCCTGTGCGCCAATCAAAAGAATAATGTCTCTTTTATCTGCTTTCTTATAAGTTTCACTTAAGCAATCCTTCAGATTATCATAATGGATGAAATGAATGTCGTTTTCATTTAATGTGTTGAAGAACACGTCCTTTTCATTTTCTTCGACAAAATTCAAATCATTTACAACATCACAACTTGAAGATAAAATCAATTCTATGCTGTCATCCATGGATTCGACAAGGGCATCAACATTCAACTGATTTATTTCAACCCCTCTTGAGCCCCTAATAGCACATACGACATATAATGTCTGATTTTCCTGAAGCAATTTTTTGGTCTCTTCGATTGTTGCCCGGATTCCATCAGGATTGTGTGCAAAATCATCCAGTATTAAAGGTTCATCGTTTAATTTTGCAAAACGCCTATTCAAAGCTTTGTAAGATTTAACACCCTCTACAATGGATTCCATGTCCAAACCTAAAGAGATTGTAGCCCCTATGGCGGACAATATGTTTTGAATGAAATGACTGCTTGTAAATGGAAGTTCCTCATTTGACAAAATCATGTCACCATCGTAAATGATTCCATTGCCGTTATAATAGACTGCATTTTTCTGGGCCAGTTCAGACATTGAAATATAGAACGGATTTTTCGCATCCAATTTCATTACCAGCTCATCATCGTGATTGAGTATGCAAATGCCATCTCCAATAGCTTTGGGAACTGCTGAAATTTCCTTGAAGACATCATCAATGGAATTTACAAGTCCAATGTGGTCCATAGCGATGTTTGTAATCACGGCCACTTTAGGATTAGCCGCATCACTCATCAGTGCAGCATGATTTTCCATAAGGTTTCCCAACCATCCTTGAACCTCAGACACTTCAATTACAAGGTAATCCAGCGCACCGTTTTCAATGACCTCATCTGAAATCAATTTAGAAACCATAGGATCAATCAATGTGTTGAATTCAGATTCACTGTCAGTGTTTGTAAGCACATGAAAACCAGCAGCATTCAAAATATGATAAATTAAATGTGAAGTAGTTGATTTGCCGTTGGTTCCGGTAATTACAACATTAGTTGAATTTGGAGAGTACTTTTTTATAGTGTGTGATAGGGCATATGCATTTGCAAGCTCTATCCTATCGGTAACAATCAACGGGAAATTCAATTTTTCAGCCATCTCAATAGCGCCATCTTTTGGAGTTTGAGTGATGAGGCATGCAATATTCTTATTGAAAGCCATTTGGATTCCAGTATCGTTAATCCAATGCCTTATGACAATGTCTCCAGTGTGAGAGTCATTTAGAAAGGTAAATTTTCCTGTAAATCCATCTATCGAAAAAAAGTCATCGTTACCTATTAGTTTTCCATCTATAGAATTAGCCAAATCTTGAATATTCATTTAATCACTCCAAAAAATAAAAATTAGAATAAGTACATCTTAGCAAGAATTCCAATTATACATAATAGAACTGTAAATCCCCAATAGCTCAATACTATTCTTGTTTCAGACATACCGTAATGATTTAAAGTGTGATGCAGTGGTTCTACCGGCAGTTTAATGATATGTGCCCTGTGAAGAAGGCTTACAACAACTGAAATAATTGGAACACCCAATGCGAGAACTCCGAAGTAAGGCAAATCTGTTATGATTACTGCTGCCGCATATCCTGTACCCAGCACGAATGACCCGGTATCCCCCATAAATATTGAAGCTGGATGCTTGTTAAATACTAAAAATCCTAAACATAACCCTGTTAAAATCAAAAATGGAGGGATAATTGTTGCAGGTCCGAATAAGTAACCGTAAACGCAACATGCGATTGATGCAATTCCCACAATACCTGCTGCAAGACCATCCATACCATCGATTAGATTAACAGAGTTGATACATCCTAAGATTGCTATTATTACAACAGGAATGGCTAAAATGCCTAATTGAAAACCGCCTAAACTTACGCCAACACCGGTTAATCCTAAAAACAATCCTAATACAATTTGACAGATAATCTTTTCAAGTTCTTCAGGTTCTGTTTTGATTGGAACTTCACCTATGACTTCAACTTTGCCTTCTTTAAGTAAATCGTCAACTTCAGCTTTTGCTTTTGGAGTTGCAACACGCACCTCTTCGCCAGGCTCAACATCCAATCTCCCAAGAGCAATTACATCATCTGAAATATTCACAACGATTTTTTGAATTTCCTTTACTTTAAGACCTATCAAATCGTCAACCATACCTACAATTCCGCCTGCAAGCATGATGAAAGATAAAATTAGAATTGGAGTATTTTGGTAATATAAAGATATAATCAAACAAATTGTAAATAAGAATGCAATACCCCCCATTGTTGGAGTACCGCTCTTATGCCTATGTTCACTAACTATCGGATTATCAGCAATCCTTGCTTTAAGCAATATTCTTTTCACATACCAAGTAAAGAATATTGTAGCACATAATGTTATTAAAAAAAGAATTAACATATCTGTATTATTCATATTACCACACAATCAACATCTTAAACTATTAAGAATATCTATTGATAATAGTATATAATTATAACTTATAACACAGACATCATGTTAATTTTTCAACCAATTTATCAAGTTCTTCTTTTGAATCTGCTCTTGCAGTCACTCTCTGATATCCTGCAGGACCATGAACAACAAAGTCATTATGCTCAAAAGACTTTACAGGCTCATTTGGAGATGGACCTTCATAGTTTCCTATCGGAATTTCAGTGGAGTAGTAATATTGTAGTTTATCGCTGACATTGGCAAGTGAAAATTCTCCAATGGCCATGTTGACCAATTCACATAAAGAATTGACACCGCAAGTTGCGGTTGTTAAATATCTGGTGCCGTTAGGCCTTGTATTGACTTCGATTGCATATAGCTGATCATCTTTTTTTGAAAACATGAAATCCATTTCGAAAATTCCGTCTGAATCCAGATTTCGAGCGACCTTATATGCAGTGTGCTGAACCAAATTATTATCAAGCCCTTCAACCATGCACGGGCCGGTTTTGACCTTATTTAAAGGATGGGTTCCTTCCAAAGTTGTCTCTCCTTTATATATTGGAGGCAATGCAACATATTCACCGTTGAAGCCCAGCACTTCAATTGATATTTCAGAACCTTCAATGAATCTTTCACATAATGCCTGATTAAAATCATTGAAGTAATCCTGAACATCCTCAAAAGATTTAGCAACTTTAATGTCCTTTCCTCCTTGGCCTTCACCCTGTTTTAAAACGACAGGAAGGTCCAATGTGAGCTCTTCAGGACTTGTTATAATTTGATAATCAGGAGTAGCCACACCAATTTCTGTGTAAAATTCTTTTGTATTGATTTTATTGGATGTAAGCTCAACTGCCCTTACGCCAGCAGCAACAACAGGAATTCCGTATTCTTCTTCGATTTCTTCTTTCATGTAAGCCACATCAATCAGGGGAGGGTCTATTCCGATCAACGGCACGATGGCATCAACATTTTGCATTAATGCAACCTGTTTTGGACCATCCATTCCCCGAGGGACAATAAATACCTGATCTGGCAAATCCAAATTAATAGCTTCCTCATTTGATTCTGTAAGTACGCTTTCAATGCCTTTGCTTCTTACATACCAGTCAATGTCATCATATAATCTTGAACCAATAAATAAAATTTTCATAATATAATCTCATTAAAAATGTTTATAAAATCATTTGCCGCATTTTCAACCTTTTCGGTCGGCATGTCAGCATAATCCATGGATTCCGGCTCTATTCCAACAAATATTATTCTTAAATTGTCATTGCCTTTTTCTAAAAACCTTACAAAATATGACAATGACATTGAATGGGTGGAAATGCCGATATCAGCAAAATCATGTTTGTCTACGATTTTCATCTCTCCAGGCTCACAATCCATCAGACATGCATCAACGATGATTAAATGAGACGGATTTTCCTTTCGGATTTTGCCTGTGAAGTTTTCAGGAACTGTTTGAGCATCAATGAACAGTAATTTCTGACCGTCTTCCAAAGTGGTTTCTTTAAATTTTTTGATTATATATGGACCTACACCATCGTCGCATTTGAGCTCATTGCCAACGCCCAATACAATAAGTTTCTCATAGCCTTCTAAAAAGTCCCTTAATTGAGATTCAAAAGTCAAGTTATCACCTTAGAATATCAGTTTCAATACTCTCAATTCCATTTCCCATAATATATTTTAGTTTAACATTTATAAAATCATTTCTTTTTACCGACTGTTTTTCAAACGGAATTAATAATGGAGGATTCAACATAGGTGTCGGGCCGCAAACGATATTTTCATTAAGTTTTGTGAATGTTGTGATTTTTAAGCCGTTAATGTTGCCGTCACGTTTGGCTTTTATTGACAATGTGGCTTCAAATTCAGGATTGATTTCATCTAAAAAATCAATTTCACAATAGATGACTGGATCGGACATGACATCGTAATTCACATTCTCATCCCAATGGAGGTATTCCCTTTCCATGTCTACAAGTTCACAGGAGTTGATTATTCCCTTAGGTATTATCGTACCCGTATCCTTTAAGAATTGTTTTGCATGGTTTAATACCGGAACCTGTTCCTCATCGATTAATGCAGTATCCATCATTTCACATACGAGCAGGTCCGCCTTCTTTTCAAAATCACATTCCAAAACATCACTGTTTACCACATTGACATTGCTAAAATCTGCCAAGTTTTCCATTGCACAGTCACTTGCCTGTTTATTTACTTCAATTGCAATTACTTCATTGAAATGTGAACTTAAAAAATAAGATAAAATCCCACTGCCGCATCCCAAATCATAAGCTAATTCCGTATTACCTTCATACTCATTAATAGCTTCCAAAAATACGGCTAAACGAGAGGAATCGTTTAATAAATCAAAATGATATTTTGTTGTTTTGAATTTCATAAAAAAAGAAAAAAAAGAGTTTAATGATGGTGGTGTCCCTGGTCATGTGAGTGACCAGGTTCATTAAAGTCTTCTCCATTTGCGGTACTTGTAAGTTTTACGTGTTCAACACCTTTAAGCCTCATGATTCTTTCGGTCAAATCACGAATTTCTGCAATGTCCCCATTTACGACAACGATTTCCATGCAGTATTTGTCGGTCATGTGAATGTGCATGCTTGTATTGATTTCATTTCTGAAACTGTGTTGAATCTCAGCCAAATTTTCCATAACGCCAGTGTAGTGATGATCATAGATGATAGTGACAATTCCAATCCTTTGACCTTCCATGGAATTCATCCATTGATATCTTACGATATAATCTTGAAGAGCATCACGAATTCCCTTCGAACGTGACTGGTATCCTCTTTCTTTTAATACCTCATCAAAATCGGCGAGTAATTTTTTTGGTAATGACATACTTATTCTCATCATAAAAAAACACATCGAAATAATTAATATTAATTATTATTATTTTATTTAGGATATATAAATATTATGATTAAATTGAAAAATAATATTACTCAAAAACATAAAAATTTTAAAAAAAATATTATTCAACAAGAAGATAGTATTCCCCGTCGTCCTTGTCGATTGGTTTTAAAAGCCCTTTATTTTGAAGAGACAATATGATATGGTACATTCTAAAATTAGTGAGTTTCAAGTCCCCATACAACAAATGACCTTCAAGGGAGTATTTTGGAACAAGATTCCTTTCATCAACCAAATCCCTAATTAATTCATAGGATTCCTTTTCCTTCATGTTCAATTCCAGCTCTTTAAGGTCTTTTCTGGAATTAACTGTGTTGACTTCCTTTTCATGTTCGGACAAGTTCACCTTATTATCACTAAAAACAACCAAATTCTTCTCAGACAATTCTTCCAGAATATGAATCAAATCATACTCGTGGAATCCCAAATCCTTTCTCAAAACATTGACTGGAATGCCCTGCGGATATTCCATGTCAAAAATTTTAATCTGGTTTAAGACAACTTCCTCATTTTTAGTAATGGCTATCATATAATACCAATTATGAATTTAATATTACTTAATACTTATGATAACTGGAGCTCATTTTGCAGTGCTTTTGCTTCCTGCCTGTTTTTTTCAGCATTCTCTTCGGGAGTCAGATTGTAGGGCCTTGTGAAAAATAAATCAATGTCATCGACAACTTGGCAAATGGACATGTGAACCAGCTCTTTTAGAGCCAAACTCTTTTGAACACGGTTTAAATTTTCATCACCATAAATCCTGTCATGATCTGCTTTGTAATCCTGCCTTATCTTTGAAGGTTCCAGTTCGGCGTTGAGCTTATCTTCATCATATTCTTCAGTCAACATCAAAAAGCTGATCAATTCCTCTTTTTCTTCAGTGAAATCCACATCATCATTTTCAATGACATTATAGAAGTATAATGATACAGACTGGAAAATATCTCTTGATGCATTGCCACTGATTATGACTTCCTTAAATAGGTCAAATGATTTTGAAATATAATATTTACCGTTTTCCTCTTTTGTTTGGAAAACAAGCTCATTTTCAACATTTGCAACATATTGAATTATTACAATATCTTTTGCCTTTTGAAAAGTTTTAATATTAAATTTAGAGTTTTTTAATTTGTAATCAGAATTAATTTTTAAAGCATTTTCGACTTCTTCAATGTCTTCTTTTGAAATCTCCATAAAATCTTCGCTCATAATAACTTCCCCATATTTTGTATATAATTTACTTTTTAAGTATTTTATGTTAAAAAATTTTTATAAATCATGAAAATTATAATTAACACCATGGAAGCTGAAGACATATTAACCGACCTTAGAAAATTATCTCCTCAAAAAGAGATAACAACCACAGAGTTAATGGAGATACTTAAAGAATATGCTGCAATAATTTCAGTATACGATCTGATGTTGGCCAGCGCACACATGAGAAAAGACGGAGAGTATGTTCAAGCAAATTACAGGGAAAAATACCTGGAAATTTATATTAAATATTTCATAATGCGCATGAAGGAAGTTCTCGAAAATGACAGCTACAACAAAAAAACAATTGACAAAAAGGCATTTGATGAAAGCTTTCCAATGCTTGAGAGGACTTTTGAAAAGGAAAGAATCAGCGATGACGGCAAATTCCCATTGATTTATGTGATAACTTCATTATACACAACATTTATTCTGGAAGAACCAATTCATCCAGTTGGAAGCGAATTCCCAGGACATTTAAAAGTTGAAAAAAGAAATGGAGTGTTTTTATGTCCTGTAAAAGATAATCAAAAGGACAATGACGGTGCAGTATGCCATTTATGCATTGCCGAACAGACACCTGACATTTAGGAGAGAAAACATGAACATTTGTCTTTACGGATCCGGAAGCAGAAAAATAGATAATATTTACACCGATGCCGCCTACGAGCTAGGCCGTGAAATGGCTTTGAGAGGACATGCCCTGGTTTTTGGTGGCGGAGACACAGGAATGATGGGGGCCTGTGCAAAGGGAGTTCATGACAATGACGGAAAATCAATAGGAATTGCTCCCGAGTGGATTGGAGACTTTGAACCATTATGTGAGCGATGCAGTGAATTCATTTATGTCGACACCATGGACGAGAGAAAAAACGAGTTCGTTAAAAACTCCGAGGCATTCATAATAACTCCCGGAGGAATAGGTACCCTTGATGAATTCTTTGAGATAATCACCCTTAAAAAATTAAAACAACACGATAAAGAAATTATAGTGTTTAACATTGACGGATTTTATGACAAAATGTTTGAAATGATTGATGAAATGAGCGAAAAAGGATTTCTTTACAAGCAATGCGAAATCTTCAAGACAGCAAACAGCGTCGATGAAATTTTCAGGTATTTAGAGGGATTAGATGATTAGTGATGAGAAAGCTTTAGAGACTGCTAAAAAACTGGAAACAGCCGATATTGACATTAAAAAAACAATAGAAAAGGCTGTAACTGCTGGCTATCTTGGAGAAAAGCATTTCTACTGCACTGTTATCGAATATGGAGGAATGACCCATACAGTTCCGGAAGTGCTGGGCGACAGATACAAAACCCAAAAACTGGACAACACCTATTTCGACATCATTTCCAAAGCCCTTGACAGGGACGGCATATACATTTCACTTGCTTACTGCAATTCCAATTTAAACATTCCTGATGAGGATTGCGATGAAATTGAAGAATATGATGACTATGACCTTGAAGAGGACGAATATGAATATATGGTGCATTACTATCTGATTTCAGCAGATAAAGTTAAAAAATTTAACATTTATGCTGAGGAAGGCATATCCGGCCATAACCCGACTGAAGACATTGGAATCATGACAAACATTGTAAACGGAGAGTATCAGGCGTATTTTGCAATCAGATCAACTGACTTGTGCATGTCTAGTTTTAGAGTAATTCCTTTAAGCGATGAATATCCGAAAGAACATCCTTTGTCTTTTAAAAATCCGATTAACAAACTACTGATTGAAATGATTGACAGAGTTATTATTTACAAGAAAAATGACACGTAATTTTTACTTTTTTTTATAATATTTTTAAAAAAAAATGATATAACTTTACAAAATTAACAATAACATTTATTTTATTAAAAGTTAATAGTATTCTTATGGCAATATCAAAAAAATTTTCAATAATGATTTTGGATTATGACAACATACCAGTCATTAACAAAGTCCTCGTCGAATATGCAGATTCAACAAAGCAATCCTCATCCCATGAACTTTTTAAAATGGAACCAATAAACATATTTGATGTTGCTCTTGATTTGAGTTATTTTAAATTAAATGCTGAAGATGAAACCGGCTTAAATAATAAATTACAAGAGATTATTGATAAACTTATTGAAATGAATCTGGATTATACCATAATAGAGTGTGAAAATAAAAAGCTCCATACAAGTATCACCTCAGTAAGCGCTCTTGACATCAATTTTGATAACCTTAAAATCATACCTGAAGGCACTTATAAACAACTTGATGAAATAAAAAATACAAAAACCAAATTTGGATATTGCAAAGGATATAAACCCGCATTTCGTCTGGTCGAATCCAAAGAAATTGGAAATATTGAACTAAAACCTGAAACAGTATATTTATTATCCAATTCTCCTGAAAACCACAAAAAATTGAAAAAATATGTATCAGATTTCATCATGAAAATTAATCATGACTTCATTATAGAATTCAGGGATTTCATTTAAAATGTTGTTTGATTATCTAATCAAGAGCCATGATATTCTGTTAGGAAATTTCCAACACATTAATTTAAGCAAAGCTAACATTAACAACAGCAAAATGCCCTTGAAATACTACTTTTGAAAATACTTTGATATATATCGCCCGTTAAAACAAGATTGATTTTAAAAAGGCCCACTGTTAATGTCAAATCAGACACAAATCAAATAATCCCCTATCTTAAATTACACAATCATCAACCTACTATTAAATTGAATAAATATTTCATTAAAATATGTCTAATTAATTTATTGTTGATTTTCCTAATATCCACATTAACGATAATAATATCTCTTAGAAAAAATACTTTGTCCCACCTTGCAAAGATACATCCAAAAGTACAAAAATGATTATTTTAGCAAAACCTTACTGTTGAAAATTACTCCCCACGTTTAAGTGATTCGACCATGTCCAACTTTTTAATCTTGCGTGAAAACATCAAGTTCACAATTATCGATAAAGAAAATGTTATGATAGCTGTGACTACAAAGTTTGTGGCAGATATATACGGCAATACATAATAAGAATCCCCAACTGATGCCCACATTACTTTTAAGATGTAATCTCCTAAAGGAAGACCCAATAAAAACCCAATTGTTGTAAACCATAAGTTTTGTGTCAGCAGCAGCTTTCGCAAATCGCTAGTTTTAAATCCTAAAACCTTTAATGTTGCGATGTCCTGTTCTATTTCTACGAATGACAGCAGTCCCAAATTATAAAGTACAATCATTGAGAGAAGAGATGCAAATACTACTAAGCAATATATTAATATCCATGCTGCAAGTGTAATGCCATACCAACTTCCAGTCCTGGAATCCGCCGTATTGAAAGACTTAATCCCAGAATAATTCTTATCAACATGCTCGTTTGTAACGATACTTGTTGTAGTGTAATTCAAATCCAAATCATGTAATTTTTCTTTTGATATTATAATTCCTTGAGAATTAGGATCTGCATGAATCATGGTGATTTTCGTTTCAACCCATTTATTTGAATCCATGCTATGCCATTTTACGGTATCCCCAACATTAACGCCCAACAAATCCGCCATTTTTTGTGATATTGAGACATCATCATTGCCAATTTCAATTTCGTTCCTATCCGAATCTGTTGTACCTATCAAATCAGTTCCATCCAAAACCAAAAGCACCCCTGTCTTTTTAGCAATCTGCGATTCAATTTCAATTACGCTTTTCATAACCCTATCGCCATTAACCTCATTGACAACATCATCAATTACAGAAGAATCTGCTTTATCATCAACAATCAATTCAGAATCATAATTGTCAATTTGACCAAATTCCCATTCGGATATGTCATTCATTGAATCATTCAGGCCAAATGCACACACTAAAAGTATAGTGCACCCCATTACACCAATTACCGTCATTAATGCTCTGAAATTATTCCGTTTAGCATCACGATAATTCCAACGTACGTTAAATGAAAATCTGCTCCAAATCCTTGATTTTTCTACAAATCCAGATGTGGATACTTTTAACACTTTAGGCTTAATGGACTCAGCAGGATTTTCATCGGAAATGCTTTTAGCAGAATAAAATGAAACCGCCAAAGACATCAACACCATTAAAATTACAACATAAATAAAATTAATGCCCCAAACCGGTTCCCATGAAGGCAATATAAACATTGAATCCATCACTGAATACAACAACTTGGGCACAATCGTTGGTCCCAAAATTAATCCCAAAACAGAACCTATTAAAACCATCCAAAAACCATAAGACAAATAATGCATAACAATTGTGCGATTTTTAAATCCTATAGCTTTCAAAACCCCAATTTGAGTTCTTTGATGAGTTATAATCCTTGTCATAGTAGTTAAAAGAATAAGCATTGAAACTAAAATGAATACAACCGGAAACACATCCGCCATCATTTTGTGCAGGCTGATCTGGTCTGAAAACTGACTTACACTTGAATGCTCTGATTTCTCAAGAAATGTAACGTAATACCCATCCAACCGATAATCCAGTAACTCCTTGTAAATCTCAGGTTCCCCATCAAACTTGACATTCAAAACATTATACGGTACAGTGTCACTTGGAAATGCCTTATAAGAGAGATATGCAAATCCTATTTTGTTAAAATCAGGAATTACCGAATATGTAGATGCATGATATACATATTCCGGAGAGCATCCAATACCCTTAATCTCTTTTTCGATTTCATAATCTTCAAACTCAAATGAGATATTGTCTCCAACTTTTAAGCCCTTGGCATCAGCAAAATTTTTATCCAACCATACTCCATTCGAATCATTAATGTCCAATGGTTGGCCATCCATTAAATAAAATTTCGACAGAGTATTATTTTCTACAAAATGCAGCCTAACGTCGGGCTTGTTTTCGAAGTCGGCAGTCGAGTCAATTACAACTTGCCTTTCCATTTGTGTGGTTGCACCTAATAGTTTAACCTGCTCCAAAAACAAATCATTAAGGTAAGGTGAATAAATCCACCCATCAGCCAAATTGGTATCTTCATAAAACTGATTGACATTGACTTCAAGGCCAAGTGCCTCTCCACCTACGCCCGTAAAAACAAAAACTCCCAAAAAAGCCATTAGAAAAATAGATAGAAATTGTGTTTTATGCTTTTTGATGTCTCTTAACATCTTTTTAGTTAGCATATACTCACCATTCTAAATCAGTGACCTTTTTTGGATTATCATTAATAACAATACTTTCTATTTGACCGTTTTTGATTCTTATTACCTTATCGGCAGCTTCTGCAAGTATTGCGTTGTGAGTTACAATTACCACAGTAGTGTTTTGATTGTTGCTCATATCCTGAAGCAAATTTAAAATTAGCACACCTGTTTTTGAGTCAAGTGCTCCTGTCGGCTCATCACATAAAAGCATGGTCGGCTTTTTAGCTACAGCTCTTGCTATTGATACCCTTTGCTGTTCTCCACCAGACAACTGTGCAGGAAATTGGTTTGCATGTTCTTTAAGCCCGACTGAGTTCAAAACTTCCAGTCCGTCAATGTCAACATCCACAATGTCCTTCATCAATTCAACGTTTTCCAGTGCGGTCAAATTTGGAATCAGGTTGTAAAACTGAAATATGAATCCAACATTCTTTGCACGGTATTCAGTCAGCTGATTGTCATTGAAACTTTCCACATTTTGACTGTTTACAATGATTTGACCAGAAGTAACAGAATCCAATCCTCCCAAGAGGTTTAGAAGTGTTGATTTGCCGGCGCCTGAAGGCCCAAGAATTACAACAAATTCTCCTTCGTCAATCGTAAAATTAACATCATCCATAGCTTTTAAGATTTGATCTCCAGATTTGTATTCCTTTACCACATTTATAAATTCAATAATTGTACTCATTATAATCTATTCTTTATTTAATTATACTTATAATTTTATTTTAAAAAATGAACGTGATGGAAAAAAATAAAAAATAAAAAAAAGGTTTTGAGTTTAAAACTCAAAACATGAACTAACTAATAAAATACAAATTTATTTTTTAACTGTGATTTTGTTTGATAAGGTCAAACCAGCGTAAGTTGTTTTAATTGTGTATTTGCCAACTTTTAAGTTTTTAGCTAATTTAAAAGTAGCAATTCCTTTGCTGTTTGTTTTAACTTTGTAGGTTTTACCTTTGAATTTAATTTTTACAGTTTGTTTTGCGAAAGCTTTCCCTTTACTGTTTAAAAGTTTTACAGTGAATTTGCCTGCTTTTTTGTATTTTTTAGATACGTTTTTGGTGATTATAGATTTTTTAACTGTAATCTTGTTTTTAACTAATGTTTGGCCATATTCTGATGTGATGTAATGTGTTCCTGGTTTTAAGTTTTTAAGAGTTACTGATGCGACACCATCGCTTCCGATACTGCCCACATACTCTTTATTATCAACAGTGAAAATGACTTTTCCTTTGGTTAAAGGTGTATCACCATTTTTGACAGTGACTTTGAATCCTGTATTTTGAGTGTAGTATTTGGTTAAATCTGCACTGGTTATGGAATCTTTAGGAGTTTCACCACCAATTAAATCTTTTATTATTTTAGAAACATTGAAATCAGTGATATTACTAATTACAGTACCGTTTAACAAGTTAGAAATCCAATCAGGAATCTTAATACCAGTAGCATTCAACAAACCAGACAAATCAAATCCAGTACCATTAAACAAATCAGAAACCCAATCAGGAACTTCAATACCAGTAGCATTCAACAAACCAGACAAATCAAACTCAGTACCATTAAACAAATCAGAAACCCAATCAGGAACTTCAATACCAGTAGCATT
>NZ_CAMVPN010000046.1 GCF_947169325.1 uncultured Methanobrevibacter sp.
ACACATACAAATCAGTAAATGAAACGAACCAACTGTTATTAACATTTAAGGTAGCTTCATCGACTTTAGTACCGTTTGCAAGCAATTCAACAACAACGCTAACAGGTCTGATGCCATCACGATTACCGTCATCCTCCCAAACCTTAGTAACATTTACAGAAGTCACCAAAGGAATGTGAGTATTAGTAACAGTGAAATTACCCGCTGTATTATTTGTTATAGTAGTATTATAACCTTCTACAGGAACCTCGCGAACAGTATAATTGATTAAAGTACCGTTGTGTGCATATACGTATAAATCGGTAAATGAAGCAAACCAGCTGTTACCAGCATTTAAGGTAACTTCATCAATTTTAGTTCCATTAGCTAACAATTCAACAACAACACTAACCGGTCTGATGCCGTCACGATTACCGTCATCCTCCCAAACCTTAGTAACGTTTACAGAAGTAACTTGAGGAATATGACTGTTGGTAACAGTATAATTGCCAGCAGTACTGTTAGTTATAGTTGTGTTATAGCCTTCAACAGGAACCTCACGTATAGTATAATTAATCAATGAACCATTGTGAGCATATACATATAAATCAGTAAATGAAGCAAACCAGCTATTAGTAGCATTTAAGGTAGCTTCATCGATTTTAGTTCCGTTTGCAAGCAATTCAACAACAACGCTTACTGGTCTGATGCCGTCACGATTACCGTCATCCTCCCAAACTTTAGTAACATTAACTGAAGTTAAAACAGGAACATGACTGTTGGTAACAGTATAATTGCCAGCAGTATTATTAGTTATTGTAGTGTTATAGCCTTCAACAGGAACCTCACGTACAGTATAATTAATCAATGAACCATTATGAGCATACACATACAAATCGGTAAATGAAGCAAACCAACTGTTATTAGCTGTTAATGTAGCTTCTTTGATTTTAGTACCGTTAGCAAGTAACTCAACGACTACACTGCCAGGTCTGATACCGTCACGATTACCGTCATCCTCCCAAACTTTAGTAACGTTTACAGAAGTAATTAAAGGAATGTGACTGTTTGTAACGGTGAAATTGCCTGCAGTATTATTGGTTATTGTTACATTATATCCTGCAACAGGAACCTCACGAATTGTATAGTTTATGAATGTAAGGTTGTCCCTATAGGTATTCAGATTATCGAAAGTATACTTCCAGCCATTTGTAGCATTTAAGGTGGCATTTTTTATTTTCACGCCATCGGCATACAATTCAACTGTAACGTTTTCAGGTCTGATGCCATCACGATTGTTGTCATCGTCCCAAATTTTTGTTACATTGACTGAAATGCGTTTATAGACTGTCACGTTGGCACTGGAGTTGGTTTCATTGGTCATGTTTGACCTTGCGGTCACGTTATTTACCAGTGTACCGTTTGTCAATGTCACGAACCATATAGTGAATGTTGCGTTCTCCCCTATTCCCAAATCATTGAGATAAGAGAAAACATCACCAGATTTGTTCCACAATGCCTTATCGCTATGGTCATAGTAATTCAATTCTGAATGGTTGTAGAATTCATTTACGGTTACATTTCCAAGAACATGACTACCTGTATTGTATACTGTAATGTTGAACGCGACAATATCGCCCTCGTAAAGAATGGTTGTACCGTTCATGGAATCCTTATCAACTGTCATGTTAGGCTGAATCTCTTCCATAACAATGATTATTGTCTCATTGGTAATTTCTGTATAGTATGTTGTTTCGTTATACCATGCCTTGATGAGATATACTCCAACGCCTAAATCGGTAAGGTTTATATCGATAGTACCGTTGATGTCAGTTCTAGCAGATCCGTTTCTGATTAGCTCTCCGGTTTTATTGTTGTATACCTCGTAGTATATTACCTGATTGTCTTCCAAATCATCAAGGTATATGTTTGTTCCGTCAAAGTTTTCATATCCTACTACAGGAACGAGGTCTACTCCTTCCGGTGTTGTCCTTATTTCTTCAACTCCGTTATGATAGAACGGGAATGTAATATTGTTTAATGTAATATAACTTTCACCATCCCTGTTATGAATGGCATTAGCAATATTATCCCCACCTATATGGCTGAAAGTAACGATTTTAGTATCGTTGACTTTATATGTTGTGCCATTTTGCGGAGCGGCAATCAAATAATATGAATGTGCCTGGTTGTCAAAGAAATTGGAGTCATGAATATGTATTACTGAATCCTGTGCATAAATTGCAGAACCGTTCATAGCTGTATTGTTATAGAAGTTAGCCTGAATATCTGCATGGAATGCATTGGAAATTTGGAAAGCACCACCTTCTCCTCTGTCAATAGTTCCGAAAATATCACCAGTAGCGTGATTCTCAACGAATGTGGAGTTTTTGACGATTAAATCATAAGCCAACATGAGTTGGGCAAAACCACCATTTTCAGCCGTGTTGTTGTATGCGTATATATCTTCGAAATATATACCGTCACCAAGGTTGAAAATGAGCACTCCACCACCGGTATCTGTCGCATGGTTGCAGGAAATATTGTTGTGAGTGAGGTTGGTGTAAGATCCGGACAGCACTGAAACGGCAATTCCTCCACCAGCGGTAAATGATTCACCTGTAGGGTCTACAGCATTGTTATATGTGACATTATTGTAGAAGAACTTACAGTCTTCACCTTCAAGGTATATTCCACCACCACTGTTTGTTGCGTTGTTGTGGGATATTGATGAATTCTGAACCAGTATATCATTACCTATAATGGATAAAGCACCACCGAATTGGGCGCTGTTATACTCGGATGTTATGTTGGTGAAGTTGTTGTTGTCACCTTCCACATAAGCTCCACCACCGTGTTCAACTGCATGACAGTTGGAAATGGTTACATTTTCAAAATTACAGTTGTCTCCTGCAACATCCAAACCACCACCGTTTACTGTAGCGTTGTTGTTGGTGAATGTGGAATTTACAACAATTGTATTGTGGCCTCTGATGAATGTTGATCCACCGTATGAAGCGTTGTTGTCAGAAGAGCTTACATTTATGAGATGACATTTTTGACCTTCAATGTCTAATGCTCCACCTAAACCACTGTCAGCGCTTTCGTTTTTAATTGCACTGTTGTTATTGAATACTGAATTTTCTACTGAAATGTAGCTACCGCGAACATATGAGGAACCTCCTCTTGAAGCTGTGTTGTTTTCTGAAGTAACATTGTCAAAAAGACAGGTATCTCCAGTAACCCAAACAGCACCACCGTCGGTTCCGGCATTGTTGTTGGAGATTATTGAATCCTTGAATGTACTGTCGCTGCAGAAAATCGCAAGACCACCACCTTCATGGTAAGCTGTGTTGTTTACAAAAGTACAGTTGTCTACATTAGTGACGTTCATTTTGTAAAAGTCAACAGCTCCTCCCCTATCGGCAGTGTTGTTGATGCAGGTACAGTTGTACATGTCAACTTCCTGAATCTCGAAAATGTGGATTGCACCACCTTGCGCTCTTCCATGGTCATAGAAATCACCACGGTCACCGTTTGCACTGTTGTTGGTGAATGTGGAATTTGCAAATTCAAGTTTAAGGCCATATGCAAGAGCCGCATATGTTGCAACATCTATAGCACCACCGTTACCGTCAGTAGCGTTATTGCTGTCGAAAGTGGAATCATATATATTGAATGCACCTCTTAAAGCACCACCGTATGGAGCTTTATTGCCTATGAAAGTTGAATTGGTTACTTTAGTAACAGCTTCACAAGACCATATTGCTCCACCACCATATGGCACATGATTGGTTTCACCATAAGCTGCATTATCGACAAATGTACAGTTATCGACTTTCCAATGTTCGCAGTGTTGATTGTAGACGGCTCCACCACCTAAGGAAGCAGAGTTGTTGACGAATGTTGAATTCCTTATTAAACCTCCATTCGCATTAGGGCTGATGTAGATTGCCCCACCATATCCTCCATTCCTTTGGTCAGGAAACTGGCTATTGCCACTTTCATTACCATTTCTAAACTCTATATTTTCGAGAACCACATTATCTGCTGTGCTTTCAATATGGAAAATCCTGGACTTATTTTCTGCATCCAAAACTGTGCCTTCTGTTCCGATGATTGAAACCTGCTTGTCTATTACCATATTACCTATGTCATTTGTATAGGTAACATCCTTCAGATAAAGTGTTTCACCTTCGGTTGCGGCATCTATTGCATTTTGGATATCTGAAAACTTGTTTCCCTCAACTATAGTGTAAAGCTTACCTTGTTTTACAACATCTGGATCTGCATCCAAATAATAGGCCTTATAAGTATAGTCGCCAACAGGAAGATCAGAATAGTCATATACGAATTCACCGTTTTCATCAGTCACACCTGTAATGCGCTCGCCAACCATTTGGCCGTTTGAGTCATAGATTTCCAATGCTACATTCTGATTAGGCAAATCAACTGCAGGCCAGTCAGGAAATTCATCAGAAGTCTTGTATGATGAACCGTTCCAATAGCTTAGATTGTCCTTTAAGGCATTTTCTGCAATCATATTGGAATAATCGGATTCAACGGATAACACTAATTGGTGGTCACGTCCACTGACAGTAAAATCACTGTTTTGCTTGAAAGTGGAATTTGAAACATGTACATGGTTTCCCCATGTGTATACTGCTTTACCTTGATTTGCGGTATTGTTTTCAAAATGACAGCCGTTTACGGATAGTGTTATGTCACCAACTGTAATCGCTCCACCTTGGTCATTATTCTTACCATTTTTGAAAGTAATGTTTTCAAGGTTTACTTTGACGGATGGATCGTTACTGTAACTGTAAATGATTCTGGACTTGCCTTGAGCATCCAGAACTGTGCCGTCTGTACCAATGAGTGTAATCGGCTTATTGATTACTATGTTATTTGCCATGTCGTTGGTATATGTGATGCCTTTTAGATAAAGTACATCTCCCGGAGATGCAGCATCAATTGCGCGTTGAATGTCAGAAAATGTATTTCCAGAAACTGTCTCAAATAAATTACCCTGCTTCATTACGGATTCATCATCTGTATAATATGCCTTATATGTATATTCTCCGAATGGAATGCTGCTGTAATCATATGAGACCTGGCCGTCAGCATTTGTGAGGCTGGTGTTTGTGTCATACAGATTTCCGTTGTCATAAATTTCAACAGTGACATTCTTATTGGACAAATTGATTTTTGTTCCTTCAGAAACATCAATAGGAGTTTTTGATTCTCCGTCCCAGTAGTATAGATTATCCAATTGGGCATTGCCTTTAATTGAATCTCCCAAATCTACTGCTAAAGTGCATTTCAAAGCATTGTTTTCTTTTGAAACACTTAAATCGCATTTTCCGGTAAAACTGGAATCTGAAATTAATCCATTAGCACCGCTGCTGTAAATGTCATTGCCTACATTTCTAGCGTGATTTTCCTCAAAAAAGCCATCAGTTACTGTTAAACCTGACCCGGTTGAATAGATTGCTCCTCCACTATTGTCTGCATTGTCTGCTCTGTTTTTAGTGAAGTTGCATCCTTCAATCTTATTGTTCTGACCGGTATTGTAAATTGCACCACCAGATCCAGCCCAGTTTCTTTCGAAATTGCTGTTTCTGATATTGGAATTTGAACCGGTTAATGCAATTGCACCCCCTCTCAGATGATTCTGAGTGAGATAATTGTCCATGAAATTACAATCCTCCACTAAAGAATTTGATCCTCCAATGAAGAGTGCTCCTCCATTGCTGTTACTACAATAATTTTCAGTGAAATTGGAATTGGTAACTTTTATGGTTCCGGCACTGTAAACTGCACCGTAATTTTGAGCATGATTTCCGTTGAAATTACAATTGCTGATTTCAGTTGTTCCTTCAAGATACATTGCTCCACCTCTTTCTGACCACTCAACATTATTATCTGTAAAATTACAGTTATCTATCTTAAGACTGGTAGCAGATGATGTACTGTGCAATGCACCACCATTAACCCCCATACAATTATCAAAGGTAGAATTCGCCACGGTACACTCAGAACTCAGAACTTCAATAGCTCCGGCTGACTGGTCATTACCGTGATGACCGTTGATGAATTTAATGTTGGTCAGGACGATTCCGGATGCGTTTAACCTAAAAATCGCATGGTTGTTTCCGTTTCCATTCAAAGTGGAAAAACCGTTTGGATTATCGCTGGTTCCACCAATGATTGTCACGTTCTTATTGACATTGATTATAGAACCGGATGCAGTGAAGGTTTTACCACCCAGATAAATAATATCTCCAGATGCGGCATTATTTATTGCTGTCTGGATATCGTTGAAAGTGTTTCCGGAAACGACATGTGCGGCTGATAATTCTTCATCATTAGTGATTTTCAAGTTGCCACCATCGGCCATATCCTGCGAAACGCTCAACATTTCATCATTTGTGTTCATCAATGTTGTACCGTTCATTGCCGAATCTTCCGATGCACAAACTACTCCCACTAAAGATACGAACAAGAACAATATCAAAATTAATAAAACAGGTTTTATTATATTTTTGATATTTTCTCCTCCTTGAATACAATTTTTTACTTACCCATATGGTAAATCAGATTTACCATATCAACTTAATTAAATATTTAATTAAATCATAAAAGAATTTCAAAATCATGTAAAAAATACGTTACATAATATTGGTTTGTTTAAAAGCAAAAATTCTTTTACAGAACAATATTAGATTAACCCCATTTATATACTTTTCAATTTGAGGCCCAATTGCAAAAATAAAAAAAAATTAGGACCTAATCGTTAGAATATCTACAAACAATAATAGAATTTGAATTTGAATTAGTATATAAGAAATAAATGATTAAAAACATCTAAAAAGCATATAAAAAAATGACAAATAAACATTAATTGAATACAATTTAATTAATGTAGGTAATAAAATTTAGACTCAATTTAAGTATCTGTTTAAGAAAAAAAGTGCAATAAAAAGATCATATGAAAAATAAAAAGTTTAGGAGAGTTATAATTCTCCCCTTTCGCGTCTTTCCTCCAATAGCTTGAGTCCGATTTCACCAAATTTGTATTTTTGGATTTTTCCGCTTGTTGTAAGAGGGAACTCATCTACAAAGAATACATATTTAGGCACTTTGAACCTTGCGATTGAACCTATGCAGAAATCACGGATATCCGCTTCTGTAACGTCATCAAAGCCTTCCTCTTTAATGATGAAAGCCCCAACGATTTCACCGTACTTCTCATCCGGAATTCCGGCAACCTGAACGTCCTGTACGCATTCGTGGGTAAAGAGATATTCCTCGATTTCACGAGGATAGATGTTTTCCCCTCCTCTGATGATCATGTCCTTGATACGTCCGACAATGGAGTAGTATCCGTCCTCATCGACTGTTGCAATGTCTCCGGAGTGTAACCATCCGTCCGGTTCAATGGTTTCTGCAGTCTTTTCAGGCATGTTGTAATAACCTTTCATCACATTGAAACCTCTGCACATGATTTCACCTGTTTCGCCAGGACCCAATTCCTCACCGGTTTCCGGGTCAACGATTTTAACTTCAATGTTAGGGAACTTGCGCCCTACGGTGTTGATTTTCTTCTCGAATGTGTCTGCGGCATTGGTCTGGGTGAATCCAGGTCCAGCTTCGGTAAGACCGTATACGCTTGTGATTTCAGTCATGTTCATCTTGTTGATTGCATCCTTCATGGTCTCCACAGGACATGTTGAGCCCGCCATGATTCCTGTACGAAGGGAACTCATGTCAAACATGTCAAACATTGGATGGTTCATCATTCCAATAAACATTGTAGGCACTCCATAGATGGATGTGCACTTTTCCTTTTGGATGGATGAAATAGCCAAAAGAGGATCATATTCCTCCAGGACGACCATTGTTGATCCGTGAGTGATTACTGCCATAACACCTAAAACTGTTCCGAAACAATGGAAAAGAGGCACCTGCAGAAGCAGCCTGTCCTTTTCTGTATAGTTCATGTTTTCTCCAATGTAATATCCGTCGTTTAGGATGTTTCGGCTTGTAAGCATTACTCCTTTAGGGAATCCTTCGGTACCTGATGTGTACTGCATATTGATTACATCATGCTGGGTAACGGCATCCTTTACCTTCTGGAACTCATCGTCATCGTAGTTCATTCCAAGAAGAATCAGTTCGTTGGTATTGAACATTCCCCTATGCTTTTCCTGACCGACGTGGAATATGAATTTCAGGAACGGGAACTTTTCAGCAACAAGATGTCCCCTTGCACAGTTCTTGAGTTCAGGCACAAGTTCGTTTATAATATCGAAATAGCTTGTGTCCCTAAATCCGTCGGTCATTGCCAGTGCCTTCATTTCAGACTGCTGCAATACGTATTCAAGTTCATGTGACTGGTATGCTGTGTTTACGGTCACTATTGTAGCTCCTATCCTTGCAGTTGCAAACATGTAGGTCAACCATTCAGGGACGTTTTTAGCCCAAATTCCAACTCTATCCCCTTTTTCAATTCCGATAGCTAGCATTCCCTTTGCTAGATTGTCAATTCTTTCATTAAATTCCTTGTATGTAAATCTTAAGTTTCTGTCTGGATAAACAATAAATTCGTGATCCGGCTGCTTTTCAACCATTGATTCAAAAAATTTTCCAATTGGTAACTCTGTAAATAATTCACTCATTTTAACACCTCATTTATTAAATAAAATAACTTATCCCAATGCAAATCATAAATGCAATCCCAACTGCAATGTGTTCAAGTACAAATCCAAATCGTCTGTGAAAAATCCTTTTGGAGTATAAGCTATTTTATTCATTCTATCAAATCCCTAGTATGGAGTATAGAGTACCGCAAGTATCTTCGCTTTGTCTTCACCGCTTGCATGGAGGTGATGAGGCACTACGGAATCGTAAAAGATTGTATCTCCCTTACCTATTGTATAGGTGTCCTTTCCATAAATCACTTCTATTTCGCCTTCTAAAACATAGATGAACTCTTCGCCTTCGTGTGAGGAGAGTTCCTTTTCGCCTTCCTCATATTCAATGTCAATTATGAACGGGTCGATGTTCCTGTCTATTTTTCCTGCGCCTAATGAATGGAATTCCAGGTTGGTAGCATTGGTCACGTCTTCCCTTCCGGAGAAATAAAGTGAGTTTTCAGTCTTTCCGCCTCTGGTGACTACAGGTCCGAGTTCAGGTGTGTCATCTAGAAATGTACCTAAACGGACTCCAAGTGCCCTTGCCATTTTGGTTAATGGAGTAAGGGACGGAATAACTTCTCCTGCTTCCATAGCCTTTAGGACTTCGAGCTTTACACCGCTTCTTTCGGCTAAATCCTCAATGCTCATATCTTGTCTTTCTCTAATGTCTTTTATCTTTTTTGCAAAGTCTTCGTTTGTCATGTTTTTCACTCAAAATTTTGGATTTTTACTTAAAGATTTAAGTATTAATAACTATATTTAACAATCTATATAAAAGTATCCTAAAAGTAAACAAAAGCACATATTTACTTAACATTTGATATGAAATACTGACGGATATTCAAAAGACATATTAAACGTCATGGACATAATAATTAAATAGGTGAGAGTTTGAATAACAGAATTAAAGTGATTATCATAATAGCAGTCATTGCGATTATTGGCATCATCCTTTTCTCCGGAGGTTCAGTGGAGGAGCATTCCCATGGAACAATCGGAAGCACCAGCGCCGGAACCGTTGAAAAGATTGTCTATGGAAACGAGTCCGCCCCAGCCTCAATAGCCCTGATTACAGGAATGCACCCAAGGGAAAAACTTGCAATCGATCCTGAAATCCAGGCCGCAAAGGAATTTTCAAGCAACGATGTCAAAATCATACACTACAAAGTAACAGTAACCGACAGTCCTGAAGACTATGAAGTGGGAAGGGCCAACGGAGAAAGCCTTGTAAACGAATTCATCAACCCAGACGTCACATCTTCAGATGCTGACTGCGTAATCATTAGCCATTCACATGTTCCGGAATACGGCGAAGGATTCTACCTGGCGACTCCTGAAATGGACAATGCATCAGTTGACATTGCCAAAAAGATAAACGAAACCAGCGACTTCAACTATTATCCGGTCACCGGAAATGAAACCTACAAGTCATCTTCAGCAGTTCTCGTTTCTAAACCGATAGCAAGTGCGGGATATCCTACCTTCGTGTATGAGATTCCGGAAAACATTTTCGAATTTCAGTCCACCCAGAAAACCAAAGAGCTGTTCGATTTGATGGTAAGGTATGCATAGGATGATTAAAATGGATTTGGAAGAATATTTGGAATATGTAAAGACAGGAAAAAAGATTATCGGCGGTTCAAAGGAACATGAATTCATGCATGGGGCGCTTCAGGATGCCTTAAGAATAACACATAAAATCAACAGCGAATTTCACACACCGGATGAGATTCAACAACTCTTCGCAGAGCTTACCAATACAGAAATCAACGAAACCCTGGGGCTTATCCCTCCATTCAATACCGATTTCGGGAAAAACATTCATGTAGGAAAAAACGTTTTCATAAATTCAGGATGCAAGATGCAGGACCAGGGAGGAATATTCATCGGCGATGACGTTTTGATCGGACATAACGCATGTCTTTTGACACTCAACCATGAATTTGACCCTGCACACAGGCAGGACATGAATCCCAGTGCAATCCACATAGGAAGCAATGCATGGCTGGGCTCAAATGTCACAGTGCTTCCAGGAGTAACAATAGGTGAAAATTCCATTGTTGCTGCAGGTGCGGTGGTTACAAAGGACGTGCCGAACAACACAATTGTTGCCGGAGTGCCTGCAAAAATCATAAGAAAAATCAGTGATGAATAGCTATCCCATTTCATCACTAAAAAATTAATTTCTTTTTTTATTAAAACATTTTGAAAAATAGAACCATTAAAATAAATGAATGGATATTTAATATAATAAAAGATATTCTATTGATGATGATTATTGAATTGTATCATCTACATGTTAAAAATTAAATTGAAGGATTTTGTTAAAAAAATCCTTGATCAGTATCCTTCTGTGTAAGCGGTACTCTCATCACTGTAATATGATTCATCTGAATATGACTCACCAGTATAGGCAACACTCTCATCGGAATATGAACTATCCGAATATGACTCACCGGTATATGCAACACTGCTGTCATCACTGCTGTATATTTCAGTAGCGTTTGCAATTGACGCATTGCTGCTTATGTTTGAATTCATGTGCACAGTGGAATTTGTATTGTTGGTGCTCAATTTGGTGCTGTTGTCATTCTGTTCATTAGCCTTTGAAAAGGTCTTAAGGGCAAATGAACCTCCAAGAATCAGAACCGCAATAATGACTATAATTAAAATCAAATGACTAGTCTTCATTAATAACCTCCAATTATTATATTAAAAAAACGACTTATAAATATTTTAGTTTTTTAGGCCAAAAATATAAATTATTTATATTATCCCTTATAGAATTAATATTAATTTAGAAGGACTGTTTATCATGTTAACTATTAACCAATGCTATTTAGATTTTGTTGAAAAAATCTTAAAACAAGGAAAAGAAACATATAAGGACTCAAATCACCATCTGATGGAATATTTGGGAAACTTCTATGTTATTGATGACCCTTTTGACTTGAAGTTCAGGGCAAAATACCAGCACTACACTCCTGAGATGCTCCTTTCAGACATCAAGTCAGGAAAGTTCGATATGGAAGGCTGCCCAATCAAAAGCGATGCATTATACGAATATGTAAAATCAGCTGAAAATCCTGATGACCAGGGATTCGTATACACATATCCAAACCGTATCTACGCCCATTTCGACATTGACCAGTTCAACACAATGAAACAGAGAATTTTGACAGCTACCGGTTCAAACCGTGCTGTGGCAGTTACTATAGATCCTGAATTGGATGCCGAAAGGGAAGACATTCCATGCCTTCAGTTCCTCCAGTGCCTCGTTCGTGACAACGAACTGACAATACACTGCATCTTCAGAAGCAATGACATCTTCGGAGCATTCTACTCAAACATGTTCTTCATAGCATACCTTGGATTGAAGATGAAAGAGGAAGTGAACAAGGAAATAATCGGTGAAAAGCTGAACTTCGGCGGAGTGCACTACCACTCAACATCAGGCCACATCTACAATACCGACCTGAAAGCGGCCAGAAACTTAATAAAAGCAAATAAATAAGGTTGAAACCTTATTTAATTGTTATACTATTTTTTATTTTAGCATTTCCGAAAGTGGAAATGATTGAGTGTTTTCCTATTTTTAGACCGTAAAGATTCAATGTAACTATTCCTTTTGAATCTGTCTTTACCTTGTATGTTTTTGCATGTATCTTAAAGGTAATTATCTTGCCCTTATATGCCTTTCCATTTGTGTTTACAAGTTTTGCATGGAATTTTATGACCTTGGCCTTGCTTTTCAACATGTTTTTGGCAGTCAGGGTAGGCTTTACGGTAATTGTCCTGGACACCTTGAATCCATTTCCTTCACATGTAATGGTATATTTTTTAGCCAATAGGGAAATCTTCAGGTAGGCATAGCCGTTTTTGTCCGCTGTTCTTGTGTATGTCTTGCCGTTTATCCTGAATTTGACAATCCCTCCTGCGCCAGGCTTGTTAGATTCGTCAATCAGGCGGACGGTGTATTTAGCATTGCTCTTGAAGTATGTTACGAAATTCTTTGAGGTTATCCTGTACTTGTGGACAGTCACGTTGAATGAATCTGAAGCATATGCCTCATAGACATAATCGCTGAAGATTGCCTGGAAAGAGTAGTTTCCAAAGGCAAGATTCTCCAATGACTTGATTGCAGAACCGTTGATTAAATCAAGGATGTATTCCTTGCCGTTTACAAGCAATCTGATAGTATCATTGATATTTTTGGATAAAACAAGGCTGATGACCGCATTATCTGAGTTTACAATTACACTGCAGTTGAGTTCAAGCAAGACTTTGGAGACGTTGAAAACGGCTGATGCATTTTCGCTTTGATAACAGAGGCTGTCCAGAATAGCTTCAACCCTGTTAAGACCGCTCTTTGTAAAGTTATATGATATTTTAGCTGTTCCATTTTCTATTGAAACCGGAATTTCAACATCCTCCATCTTAAATATGATGTTTCCTTCATTTACAGCTTTTCCGTATTCATCGACGACACTTGCAATGATTTCCACAGGATTGAACTGGCTGTCATTTACTGTTAATGTTATGGTTGAACTGACCTTGTCCAAAAGGGTGAATGCCTTTATGCATGCAACGCATGGTGTGGATGCTGTGTAGAGGTCATTCCATCTTACTCCATCATAGCTGAAGTATGAAAGGCCAGGTGAGGATATGAACTTGTTTACGTGATCCATTTCGCTTATTGGGATTCTGGCATATCCATCTGAAGCAACATTGAACACAACCTTGAACTCGTCATCCTTTCCCAAAGGTATTAACTGGTCCAGATTGATGGTATAGTATCCTGCCTTTGATGAGCCGGATTTTGTCAGCTTCAACACGTCATTTACATAAATGGACACGTTCCATGCGGATTCCTTTTCAAAGTATGTGGAAACTGCAGCCAAAAGCTCTTCTCCGTCAGATTTGAAGATGTTTTGATACCATATCAAACCGTCATTGTTGGAGAAATAGTTTGTCTTTCCGCTTACGTCATACTGGTAGTTCTTATCATATCTCATTGTATCGTTCAGGATAAATGTGAATGATGACTCGACAAGGCCGACTTTTGCAAGGGCTCCGTCATAATATGAAACATAGAAGAATCCGTCGTCTCCCCAACTGCTTCCCCAGCTGTTTTTCACAATCCATGCTCCATCGCCGGGAACATTTCCCCTGAAGTTTGATTTTGAGAATGTGTCGTTCCAGCCGACGATTGTCACTGCATGGTTAATTCCGCCGTACGGACAGTAGTATGCATTGGTGGCCTTATTGAGATAATCGGCATAATAGCTGATTCCTGTTCCCACAGCACCATATCTGATGATGGCTTCTTTAATGGCATCATTGTCTGTATAATTGTCCCTTTTTAAAAAGAGGACATTTTGAACATGCATCAGACTATTCAAAAGAGGAGATATGACACTGTAATCGTCATAAGTGTCTTCCATTTCATTTACAGGGCCAAGCCAGCTGACAAGATAACCAATTCCTGTTGATATGTATCCCCCATCATTGGTATCAAGAACAAGACCATATCCTGAGTATCTTTGAATCATGTTTTTCATGTTCTCCTCTGAAAGGTCGAATTCCATGCCTGTAGCCTTCATTATGCATGATTCAAGTGAAGCGAGTGTTGTGAATGCCCAGCAGTTTCCACCGTATTGCTGGTCCCTGATTGATGAAACGTAACCCTCTTCAATTAAACTGTAATAGCTTGGAAGGATTCCTTCAAAGGTTGCGTTTTCATTTATGAATATCTGATAGTCTCCGTTTCCGATATCCCAATAGTCATAACCTTCTGATTCGAAACCGTTTTGATAGAATTTTGCTGAATTGTTGATGAACCTGTCCATCAGTCTCAATTTCGGTGATGAGAGGACGTAATATGCACCTCCTGTAATGTCTGCCCTGTTGTTTTCAAACAGATTGTTTGCAAAAAATATTGAAGTAACATTGTCAATGAATACCGCTCCACCGTTTCTTGCTGAGTTGTTTATGAAGCTTGACTGCTGTATTGTAAACTCGCCATAGAGCTGATAGATTGCACCGCCTTCAAAAAGGGCACTGTTGTTTTGGGAGGTGAACCTTAAAAGGGACACTTTTGAATCAAGTGCAGTTATTGCGCTTCCGAAAGTTGCAGTTGAGTTGATTACAGTCAAGTCCTTTGAATTGAGGTTGCATAATTTCAGATAGATTGCTCCACCTGCGTCATTGACGGACCTGTCATTTACAAATCTTGTCTTGTTTATGCTCACCCTTGTGTTGTATTCACAGGCTATTGCACCTCCATAGCAGTATGCCATGTTGTCAATGAAGTTGGAATTTAGGATATTGAGCTCTCCACCATCCATATAGATGGCTCCCCCATATTGGGCATAGCAGTTCTTAAAAGTACAGTTGTTTATGTCAACCTTGTATGACTTTGTGCCGTATGGAGTGTATATCGCTCCTCCAAAAGAGTTTCCGTATTCATCTTGACTTAATCCGTAGCCTCCGTCGAAGATTGCATTTTCACACTGCAGGGTTCCCTTATTGATTATTGTGAAATCCTTCAATGTCACATTCATCAGCTTCAAGCTTTTGGATACGTTCAGCGGGTTTCCATTGCAGTTAATAATCGTATTATATGCATCTTCACCAATGAAAGACACGTCACTGAATTCCATGCTGCTTTCAAATCCATATTCACCGGCGGCCAAGTGGTTTACGCTATTGGCTTTAATGTTGCCGTTCAGGTCGTTGTATGGATTTTCTGCAGTTCCATTACCGTTTACATCTAATGTTGAATTGAAGTAATAGTCATTGCTTGCCTCCAACACATCGTCAACGGGAGCTATTGTGACGCTTTCGGTTTGATTGTCAAAAGCAAAGCTGGACTGGATTATCAGAAGTAGAAAAATAAATGAAAACAGCATTACTAAAATACCTTTCCTATCAATCAATTCAAATCCTCCAAAATTACAGTTTACTTGATAAATAGTTTTATTAAAAATAATATAAATAATCAACTGTAATTTAGGATTTGTCTATGTTATCTTGATTGTATTCCTTACGCTTGCTGTGGAATATTTTGATATGATGGTGTATTTTCCAATATTAAGATTATAAATGCTTAAGACGGCCGTTCCCTGAGCATTGGTAGTGGTATAGTAAGTTTTGGATCCGAGTGTAAAGGTAATCCTTTTGTTTTTAAGGATGTTTCCATTGATGTCCAATAGCTTAGCGTAAAACTTGACCGGATTGGACCTTTTCTGGGTGATGTCTTTTGTAATTATTGTAGGCTTTACGACAATCTTGTTTGTGACCTTGAATCCCATATAGACAGCATAGATTGTATATGTTTTAGGAGCCAAAGAAATTTTAATTGATGCAAATCCATATTTGTCAGTTGTCCTGTAGATGCTTTTTCCGTTCAAAGCAAATCTGACCTTCACACCTGCCGCCGCCTTTCCGTTATCATCCAAAACCTTTACCTTATAGGAAGTTCCTGCACCATAGAACATGTTGACGTTTTTGTTTTGGGTGATTCTTGCAACAACCTTTACGGATTGTGTTCTAACTTCCCCTGTCAGAGGATTTGTGGCCTTTAGGGTGTATGTTCCAGGTTTCAGGGTAACCTTCACATATGCAGCACCTGCTGAATTGGTGGTCAGGCTGTAGCTGACTCCGTTGAAAACGACAGTGACCTTCTTGTTGGCAATCGCATTTGAGTTCTTATCCAAAAAGACCAGTTTTATTTTTGAATTGTATGTATATGTGGTGCTTGAAATGTCAACGCTTGACTTGACAATTGCTTTAGATGACTTTGATGATGCAGAATAATTCCCATCTCCATTGAAGTAAAGTGTTACATCATAGCTTCCTGTAACCAAATTGATTGCAATTGAAGCTTCACCAGATCCGTTTGTGGTTCTTGTGTAGTTCTTGCCCTTGATGCTGATTATGACCTTTTTGTTTGCAAGGGCCACACCGAATGAATCCTCCAGTTTGAAAACGTATTCCTTTCCACTTTTATAGATTGTTGTAAATGAATCTGCAATGAAATTAGTCTTTTTGATTAGAATCATGAAATCTGCATTCTCCTCATTGCTCTCATAACGTGCGGTATTGATGAATGCCCTTATGCTGTGCATGCCATAGTCAATATACTTGAATGTGTAGGAAGCAATTCCATTGACCGCTTTGACAGTATAGTTCTGATTGTCCAGTGAAAGTGTAACGCTTTCATTGAGGGGCTGGGAAATGTTGATGACTGCTGTTGCGGCATCATAACTGGTTGATACAGCCAAATCGATTACAACATCAATCTTTGATACGTCGATTTGTGTTGAATTGCTTGAAGAGGAATATCCGCAGGCATTGAACACCGCTGAAATGCTGTTCGGTCCCCTTTCGAATATATGGGTAATCCTAGCTATTCCGTTTGAAACCGCAATAGTATATTCTTCACCGGATAAGTTGAATGTCACCTTTCCCGCATTTACCTTATGACCATACTGATTCAATACGGTAGCTGTAATATCCACCGGGTTGTAGCCGTCATATGAAATGTCCAAGTCAATGGTTGTATTTATAAGGTCCAATACGGTGAATGCCTTGATGCATGCAACCTGTGAGAAATATTCATGGTCTGTATATGACCATTCGAGATTATAGAGATCCTTCCAGTTTTTGCCGTCATAGCTTAAAAATGAAATGCCTTTTTTGTAGAAATAATTGTTTAGGATTATGCTTTCTGAAATAGGAACGCCCGCTCTTCCTGAAACTTTAATCTTGAAAACTACTTCAAATGAGTCGTTAGCTTTTAGAGGGATGAATTCACCCAAATCAATTGTGTAGTATCCCGGATTTGAAGAACCCTTTTTGGTCATTTTCAAATCACCGTTTACATATATGTAGAGGTTCCAGCTGGTCTTTTTCTCGAAATATGTTGATACTGCTGCGAGATACTCGTCATCTGTTGCTTTGAACTTGTTTTTATACCAGACTGTGTTTGATTTGTTCAAGAGATAATCTGTTTTTCCGGGAATGTCATACTGATAGTTCTTATCGTATCTAATTGTATCATTCAAGATGAAAGTGAATACTGAAAATTCTGAATTCAATTTGGCGCATGTTACATCATAATATGATATGTAGAAATATCCGTCATCGCCCCAATCTGGTCCCCAGCTGTTTTTGGCTATCCATGCCCCGGGACCCGGAGCGTTAGGGATGCTTATAGTGTCATCCCAACCGACTATTTCAACAGCATGGTTGCGGTTGAAATCATTTTTGACATACTGATAATAAGCCTTCAAAGCTGAACTGTATCTTGCGCTCATGTACAATCCGCTGTATACTCCACCATAGTTGATGATTGCCCTTTTGATTTCTGCATTGTCAGTGTAGGATGTTCTTGTGATGAATGCAATGTTTTGAATATGCAAAATGCTTTCCAAAAGAGGTGACAGATGGCTATTATCATCATATAAATCATCACTTTCCAAAACAGGGCCTAGCCATGCAGCAAGATATCCCAAACCGATTTCATCATATCCTCCCTCGTTGGTTTCCATGTTCCATCCGTAAACGGAGTAGCGCTCCATCAGGTTTTTCATGTTTTCTTCTGACAAATCAACGCTTTGGCCTGTGGCCTTAAGTATGCATGATTCAAGAGCGGCCAGTGAAGCAAATGCCCAGCAGTTTCCTCCATCTTTCTGAGCCTTAACGGGTGTGACGTATCCCAAATCAACTGAATTATAATAAACGGGCAGCAGTCCGTCAAATGTAAGGTTATACATGTACATGGTATAATTTCCGGTTAAAACAGGTGGAACGATTTTTGAGACCTCATATAAATCATCATAAGCTACTGCAGAGTTGTTTTCATAGACATTGTTCCTGTTGTATCCGTAATCGTTTAGAAGTGAATAAAATGCTCCTGCACATATTCTTGCAGTATTGTTTTTAAATTCATTGCTTTCTATTGAAAAGTAATCGCAGCCATCCATGAATAATGCTCCTCCGTTGTTTGCACTGTTGTTGATGAAGCTGGAAGTTTGGACGGTTAAATTCCCGTACATGCAGTAGATTGCACCGCCGTCATATTTTGCCATGTTATTTAACAGATTTAAATCATATAGCTTTGAATAGGAGTTCAATAATGTGGCTGCAGAACCGAATGTTGCGTTTGAAGATATGAATGTAATCTTTTGCCCATCAAAAGTTGTGAATTTAGCATAGATTGCTCCTCCAGCGTCATTCAGTGAGGAATCATTGATGAATACTGAATTCCTTATTTTGAGCTTTGAGTTGAATGATGCTATGCCTATGCAACTTATGGCTCCTCCGTAGTTATAAGCAGTGTTGTTGATGAATCGGCAGTTGTTTATTTCCAAGGAACCTCCATGCATGGAAATTGCTCCCCCATACTCCGCGAAGTTGTTGATGAATGAGCAATTGTTTAAAATAGCCTTGTATTCATTGGAAGGACAGCATATTGCTCCTCCGTCATTGTTGTCATATTTATCATAATTGGAGGCTTCACTGCCTTTAAAAATAGTATTTGTAGCTGTGATTGTCCCTTCGCTGATAATCTGTGTATTGATAATGGTAACATTCTTAAGTTTGAAGTTTCCATAAACAGTCAATCCGTTGCTGTTGCAGGTGATGATGGTTTTTGATGCATCCTGTCCGTAAACTGAAATGTCCTTGTATGATTCGACTTGAGCAAAGGAATAGTTACCGTTTGCCAAATGGAGAACTGAATTGTTGACAATCCTAGAATCAGACAGTTCCTTATATGGATTGTTAATTGACCCGTCTCCGGTATCGTTTTCCAGACTTGCATCGAAATAGTATGCACCAGCCGATAGAATATCCGAATCTTGGCCATTTGCTATGACTGCATTATCCGCAAGGGTTTCGTTATCCATTGCAAATGTTGACGGAATAACGATGAGCAACAGGAATAATGCTAATGTCACCATTATGATTTTATTGAGTTTACAAGACAAAATGATTCCTCCCACTTAAAAAGGAACGTTAATGATAATGTATATTGATTATGATATAAATAAAGAACTAATTGATTGTAATAATATTCTTGACGGTTAATTTACCATATGTGGAAAGGATTGTATATTTTCCTATTTTCAGTTTTTCTGTAATCTTCAAACAGGCAATGCCCTTGTCATTTGTTTTTATATTGAATGTGCTTCCTTGGAACTTGAATGTGACAAGCTTATTTTTTAAGACATTTCCTTTTGTATCCAAAGTCTTGGCATAGAATTTGACAATGCTTCCGCTTTTGGCTGTAATGTCCTTAGTGACTATTGTCGGCTTGACTGTAACGGTATTTGTTACCTTGAATCCTCTGTAAACTGCAAATATGGTGTAAGTTCTAGGGGCAAGATTAATTGTCAAACCAGCATATCCGTTTTTGTCGCTTGTTCTTGTGTATTCCTTGCCGTTTATCTTGAATGTCACCTTAACTCCCACGGCAACATTTCCATGGTCATCCCAAACCTTAACCTTGAAGGCTGAAGAAGAACCGTAATACATAACCAGATTCTTGTTCAATGTAATCCTTTTAACAACCTTGATTGTCTTGAGTTTTACCTCGGTTGTGTTAGGATTTGTTATCTTGAGACTGTAAGAGCCCGGATCCAACTTGATGGTTACAGATACCTTTCCATCTGAATTGCTTTTTACATTATATATGTTATCTCCTATGATAATTGATACATTAACATTGGATAGAGGATTTCCCATACAATCAAGCAAAGT
>NZ_CAMVPN010000047.1 GCF_947169325.1 uncultured Methanobrevibacter sp.
TTTTTCCGTTGATTGTGAATTTGACATCAGCTCCAACTACGGCATGACCGTCAGCGGTTACCACTTTCACTGAGAAGCACTTGCCGCCGGCATAATCAACTGAAACATCACTGTTTTTGAGAATTCTGCTGTCATCAACAACAGTATATGCCTTTATGCAGGCAATAACCTCCCATTCCCCATACAAATCCAACCAGCCTTCCACATCATCATACATATAGGACGTATTTTCACAGTAATGTACTCTGCTATACTCATTAAAGACAAAAGGCATTGCATTGGAGGTTATTTCCACCATGAATACATCTCCTTTTTTGATTGGTACGTATTCATTTAGTTTGATTGTATGGAATCCGAAAAATGGAGATATACCTTCCTGCACCAGTTTCACCTCATCGTTTACATAGATTTTTACAGTATAATTCACGCCACCACTATCGAAATAGGTTCCAACAGCAGCAATCAAATCGTCATCTGCAGCTTCAAATCTATTTGCATAAGTGACGTTAACACCAAAATCATAAAAATCGCCGTCCCATGCGAAATCATGCTGGTAGTTTTTATTGTATGGAATCGTGTTATCAAGTATTATTGCCGAAGCATAGCTGCCCCTTGTTGAGTTCAAAAAGGATTTGTCGTAATATGAAAGATATAAATATCCATCGTCTCCAAATAGTGTTCCCCAGCTGTTTTTAACAATCCATGCGCCGTCTCCCGGAGGGGCAATAAGGAAATTGTCCTTTGAATAATTGTCATCCCATCCAACGATTAAAATTTCGTGATTTATATATAAGCTTTCATTAACGTACTGTGATGCCCTTTTGACATCATAATATCCTTCATCCCCATATTCCGCATAATATCTTCCGGTGACTGCACCGTATTTCAGAATTGCAGATTTCAATGCCAAACCGTCCGGAACATCATCGTTGCGGATAAACATCACATCCTGAACATGGATGACATCATAGTCGACTTGGGTTATGTATGGTGAAAGTTTCCCGACTTCATCGTAAATGTCAATCTCTTCCAAAACCGGGCCGTACCAGCCAAGCAGATATGATGCGCTTGATTCAGGATTTCCTCCTTCAGTAAGGTCAGTGTTGCCGTAAATGAAATACCTTAACATGTTGTGGTGCAGGTTTCCTTCTGAAAGATCAAATTCTATTCCATATGCCTTCAATATTGCTGATTCCAAAGCACCAATCATTGCAAATGTCCAGCAGGATCCCATATGCCCCTGATTCTTGACAGGTGAAACCCATCCCCATTCGCGCAAATCAAATTTGGAGGGAATGGATGTGACGTCTATGGTATTGTTGAGCAGAACGAATTTCAATCCTGTCGTATTGATGTATGTTTCATATTCAAATGTTTCGTTGGGAAAAACTGTGTCGTTGTTGTAATTGTTGTTGGTCAAATTGGATTGCCTGTCAAATTCTGTGTAGATGGCGTTATCATTGTCTTTGAATGTGGAATCAGCAATCAGGTAGTATGTATCGCAGGCATATATTGCATTTCCCCCATATGCGGAGTTATTTATAAATCTGGAATTGTGGATTTCCAAATCGTTATAGTCGGAATATATTGCGCCGCCGCAACTCGGATACTCCCTTGATTCAACTGCATTTGAATCAAAAGTACAGTTATTTATCTCACTGTTCGTAAACGCAAGATAAACGGCTCCCCCATCTTGGGCGGCCCTATTGTTTATGAAAGCAGTGTTGTTCATGACCAGATTGCAGCCTAATTGGATATATGCACCGCCGATTAATGAACTTGCATTGTAAAACAGGCAGTCAAGTATGGCGACATCATAATCGCCCGTCATATAATCCACAATGATTGCTCCGGCATTTTTAAATGATTTTGTGTTTATGAATTGGCAATTCTTGATATAGAGATTACCTTCCCGTTTCAGACTAATTGCACCTGCAGAAATATCCGCTGTCAGGTTGATGAATCTGGAGTTGACTATTATAGCATAATCACAATATTCAAGAGATAGCGCCGGAGAATACCTTGAAGATATGTTTATGAAGTCCACATTGTCCAGATTGACTTTGGAATGACTTGCCCAAATCTGACCATATCTGTTGGATATGCCTGATGTTATATGAGTATTTTTGACATTAAGCTCACCATGGTCTACAAATATGGCGGATCCGGATTCCGCATGATTGTCGATGAATGTGGAGTTATAGCAGTTAAGCTTTCCACCGTAGCTTGCTACTGCTCCCCCATGATACTGGGTATGGTCGCTTAGGTATGTGACATTGTTCATGATGAATGTGACATTGTTGAGGGTCAGCACCCCTGTAGAGTGCACGATTCCGCCGATATAGGTCTTGCCGTTTGTGAAAACCAAATCATTTATGGTTACGTTGTTTCCTGTTATGTTGAATATTCCTGATTGTTTACTGCCGTCCAAAACATGATTGTTTCCGTTTATTGTAAAATTGTCTTTCTTGATTAGGATATAACCGGTATCGCTTTCGTTATTGAACGTATAATCATGCTGCATGTCAAAAGTGTCTTGAGACGCATCGATTTCATTGGTTAAGTTCAAAAACGTATAGCGGATTTCATTTTTTGCATATTGACTGTCCTGTGTAATTTCAATCACATCATCGTTTGGCTCGGCCGCTGAAACGGCACCAATCGAAATTATCAAAAGAACCAGTATAATGCATGTTTTTGCAAATTTCATAACTCCTTTTCCTCCAAAATAAAACAAATGATAATTTTAAGACATCTTATAATATCTAAACATCAAATAATGATTTATCGAAATAATGATATATACATTATGATTTAGTGAAATAACAATTATTTGACATGCAAGAAACTGCGGGAAAAAATAGAAAAAAAGTGTAGATGAAACTAATCATCTACTTTACTTTAACTGTTGTTTTTATGGTGTCCTTAATGTAAGTCACTTTGACAGTGTATGTTTTGCCTTTCTTGAGCTTTTTGATGACATTCTTGTTCAAGGTCTTTTGTGCAACACCTTTTGCGTTGGTCTTGACTTTGTAGGTTTTGCCGTTGAACTTGAATGTTATCCATTTTCCTTTCTGTAGCTTTCCGTTGATTTTAAGGGTTGCCTTTAAGGTAAATTTCTTGGCTGTCTTTTTGACTGTTACTTTGCTGGCTGTGAGAACCTGTTTTACAGTTACTGTGTTTTTAACTGATTTTCCTTTATATGTGGTTGTTATTGTGTATTTTTTAGGAACGTCAGTTATTTTGATTTTTGCGATTCCATCAGCGTTTGTATTAATGGTTGTGGTTTTTCCGTTGATTTTGAAACTGACTTTTTCACCGGCTCCAACAGCATGGCCGTCATCAGTCACGACAGTGACGCTGAAGTATTTGCCCCCATCATAATCGACGATGATGTCCTTGTTGTTGACGATTTTAGTATCATCGGCTACAGTATAAACTTTCAGACAGGCCACTGATTTGTTCAGACTAAGGTCATACCAGTCATCCCCATCATATATAAATGAAACGCCTTCAATAATGTGGCGTCTTGAATTTATCAAATATGCAGCTACATTAGATTTGATGACAACCTTAAAGACATCATCTTTCTTGACTGGAACATATGAATCCAACTTAATTGTGTGGAAACCAATGAAATCTGAAACCCCATTCTGGACACACTTCAATTCATCATTGACATAAACTTCAACAGCGTATTCCACATTGGTATCATTAAAGAAAGTTCCAACACCTGCAATCAGATCGTCTCCTGCTGAGACAAAAATGTTGCAATACATATTTGAAGAGCTAGAAAAGTTTAAATCACCTGAAATGTCATATTCGTAATTCTTGTTGTAAGGAACAGTATTTTCAAATACAAATCCTGCAACATATCCATAACTAGGAAGGGTGTCATTACCGGGTGACAATGTTTTATCATAATAGGAAACATATAGATATCCGTCATCTCCCCAGCTGGGACCCCAACTGTTTTTTATAATCCATGCCCCATCGCCCGGAGGAGTAACCAGGAAATTATCTTTTGAATAATTGTCATCCCAACCGACAACTGACACTGCATGGTTAGGTGAAATAGGCACATCCGTGTATTGTCCAAATGTTTGAGGATTATAATAAGGATTCTGTTGATTAAATGTGGACTGTCCGAAATAACATACTTCCAAAGATCCGTATTTAATAATCGCCTCTTTTATCAGTGAAGATCCAGGCTCGTCATGGCGAACAAAAACCACATCCTGTACATGTACATCATTCAATGTTGTTATCACCGGTGAAGTTTTTCCGATTTCATCATACACATCTGCTTCTTGTGAAAAAGCTCCAAGCCAGCTTATAAAATAGAACATGGATTGGAAATAGTCCCCGCCTTCAGATATAGTGGTAATTCCATAAGGAGAGTACTTCAAGAGAGTATTCTGCATGTTGTTTTCTGAAAGATCAAAACTCATTCCAGTTGCCTTCAGCAATGCAGATTCCAAAGCGCCAGTCATCCCAAATGCCCAACAAGCACCCATACGTCCCTGATTTCTGACTGGAGAAACCCATCCCCAATCTCTTAAATCAAATCTGGACGGCAGATTAGTAACATTTATGGCATTATTAATCAAGGCCAATTCAATCCCCTGCCCATCCATAAGTCCGTAAGAATTTGTGTTGTTTGTTGATACAGTATCGTTATTATACTCATTATCATCTAAATTAGATCCTTTATCATAGAATGTGCAGATAGCATTCGTATTATTTATGAAAATTGAGCCTGTGATATTATATGAGGCATCATATGCATATATCGCATTGCCACTGCTTGCAGAGTTATTGATGAATGTGGAATTGGATAATGTTAAATTGCCCATATCACAATAGAGCGCACCACCACAAGTCGGATATCCTTCAATCAATTCAAGGGAATTTGAATCGAACATACAATTATCAATTTCGGCATTGGCATATGAAATATAAATTGATCCGCCAGCATATGTTGCCTTATTATTGATAAACTCGGAGTTATTAATTGATAAATTACCTCCCAGTTGAATATAAGCCCCACCAAATTCAGAAACAGTATCCTTAAACAAGGTATCCATTATGGTGACATTACCTGCAGAACTGCCGCTCACGCCCGCAATATCTACATGAATAGCTCCTGCATTTTTAGAAGAGCAGGTATTGATAAATTGGCAATTTTGAATATAAGTATTGCTGCCTTCCTTAATGGAAATCGCACCGGCACTTATGGCTGCGGCTAAATTTTTAAATCTTGAATTGACAATTGAACCTGAAGCGGAAGTAGCATATATGGCCGGCGAATAAGATGAAGTAATATTTTCAAATGTCAGATTATCAAGATAATATTCAGACTTCACCAATGCAATCTGGCCAAACCTATTAGGTATCTTTGAAGTAAAAACGGAGTCATAAACAGTTACGGTCCCTGCAGATGCCCTTATAGAATGTCCAAAATCAGCATCATTGTCAATGAATTTACAGCCATAACAGTTGAGAACTGCACCGTTATCATTATATATTGCTCCACCATCTTTAGTTGCATTGTTTCCTATAAAAGTAGCATTGCTCAATGTTAATTGCCCTTGAGAAACTATTGCTCCCCCATGTTCATTTGCCTTGTTATTTATAAAAGTAGCATTGTTCACTGTTAATTGCCCGTGAGAAAATACTGCTCCCCCATATCCGGCCGCAGTGTTATTGATAAAAGTAACATTATTCAAGGTAACCTGTCCCAGGGAATATAATGCTCCTGCCTGTAACAAATTACCGTTAGCAAAAACCAAATTATTTATTGTAATATTACTGGCCCAAATAATGAATATTCCTGACTGACGGTTTCCATCCAGAATATGGTTATTTCCATTAATTGTAAAATTATCTTTTTCAATGAAAATTCCATTTTCATGATCCGTTTCGTTATTAAATTTATAATTTTCAGTTATTTCTAAAAAATCAGTTGCATTGTCTATACAATTTTTCAAATCAGTGAATGTATATTGTGATTCTTCTATAGAAGACATATCCTCTTGCGTTGTCTTTAAACTGTCCTGATTATCATCACTTAACATGTCATCGGAAGTTGCGTTTGCTGCGCAAACTGCTCCCACAGACATGATTAAAATAAGCAGGAAAATGGCTATTTTAAAAATTCTCATAATTATCACTAAATAAATGTTTATCTAAACATTTTATAAATATTATTCATTTAGTTTTTTGAAGGGAATGTCAATAATTTTGTTTTTTAATATTTTTTCTTATTTTGTCTATTTTTAGGGTAGTTTGGCTTTTGTTTTCGTTTTGAAGTGTTGAGAACTTTTATTTTTTCATTGTTTTTGATGGTTTTAAATCGTAATTTATATTTAATTTGAGTTTCAAAAATTAAATTTGAACTTCCATTTTTGAATTCATGGTGTTTCTTCTCAAAAATGGTTGTTTAGGATATGGCGTACAGTCTATCTTAATGATGAACTATTAATACATCTAATGCTGGAGATGTTTAATACGCTGTGTCTTTAAGATTAATTAGTCTTGTAAGGTTGTAAATGGTGTTTCTTAGTTGGATCTCGTTGTTTACTGCATTATCTGTAGTTCCGATTAATTTCAAAACTCCATTACCACCTTTCAAAAAACCATTAATGCCTTCACTTCTTGAAAAACGAGCTTGATAATGAGTATTATATCTTTTATTCAAGAATTTCTCAGTCATTTCAAAATTAACGTCAGTAGATTGGATTACAAAGGTTTTATGTTTGCAGTTTTCAATATTTGAGCATCCATTACAGGAATATGTTTCAAAGAAATACCTTTTTGTCTTACAATTGTCCGGAAGACCATCATCCTTATGCGGTTTCCGATGTTTCATTGTTTTAACTTTTACTAACCTCATAAAACGTCCATCTGGACAGATATATCCGTTTTTAACTCTTTCAAAATCCTTTTTAGATGAATATTTTCTTTTTTCCTCTAGATTATTTTATTGTCTTAATTTATTGTTATGTGCTTCTGATAACTTTTTAGGCATTACTAAAGCATTTATTTTATTAATAAATAAATAATGGAGGTTTTCTGTACTGAAATAACCGGAATCTGCGATTAAAATATGTTCTCGAATTCTCCTTTGTATTTCATTGTAGTTTCTTCTTTCTCTAAATTCTTTTTGCATTTCAATAAATACTTTAATTGTTTCATAAATATCATTTAGCACATATTTGATTGTTTTTCTATCATTGGATTCTGATAAGAGCATTCCAGTTAATATTATGTGATTTTCTGTCATGATTTCTTGCAAATTAAAAGCAAAATCATAAATGCCTCTTTTTGTTTTAATCCAACAAGTGCTTGGAAACGAAATTGAAACATTATCAACATTTCTTTCATCCATAATATTAAGATAAATATCCTTTTTTTCGTAAATACGAGAATTATAAATTTTTACTCTTTTTAAGACCAAATTAATTGTTTTACGCACTTCTTCATCATCTTTGTGAATTTCTAATTTTTCTTTTAATCCATTGATTGTGCGATTAATTGATTGTGGTGTGTTTTCATGTAATAAATCCCATTTATTGACTTGTATTAATGCATTTACTTCCTTTTTGGTGATTTTATAGTATCTGGAAGCTCGCACAAGCATATCTGTTCCATCAACAAATAATTTAACAAAATCTAAGAAGTGTAAATCATTCAACAAGACCAATGTGGCCACAAAAACTTTTTTAATTACTTTTGCATCACTTTTATTTAAAAAATTAGCGAAAGAATTACGTGATGGCTTTAATCCACATGTTGCAATTAAAAGAAAACGATTTTTCTTACATTCTACTTCCATTTTCGCATAATTAGATATATCAATGCTAAAACAGTATAAAACCACTATTAAAAGTAGTGTTCGAGGATATGCGGACGTCCACGTTTAGATTCAAATTCCAAATCCAATTGATGCATTAAATTTTGAATTATATCTGTGAATACAAATTCAACAATTGTTAACAGCATTTTTGGACAATCCTCCTCATTTTTTAGCTTTTTAATGATATATCTCTTATTATACCCTTCTAATTGTATAACAGACATTACACATCAAATATTTTAGAGAATATTCAACTTTCAGAATGTTTCGAATTTTTCAAAAAATTTATTAAAAATCAATTAAAATTACTCTAAATTTTAATTAACTATAAATTTTTTATCCAATAATTATATAAATAATTATTATATAATAATATGTAATTTAAAGTATTTATAATTAATTATATTAAATTTTAAGTAATATTAAACTAAATTTTAGTTATTAAAAGATTGTACATTAAGTATGTTTAATTTAAAGAATTTTAAATAGAAAAAATAGTTGAAATTATTCAAATCAAAACATGAATTTTTCAGGAAAAATTGATCAAAAATAAAAATTTTTTAAAACTGAAAAATAATGAATAAAAATTGATTTAAATAGAAATGCTGGTCAAAATACTATGCAAATTGGAAAAATAAAGAAAATTAAAAAATTACGGATTTATTGACAAACCCCTTAAAAAATGATAATGCGACAACACGATGAATCTACCAAAACCATCCTACAAAAAGTAGAAAAATAACTTAATTAATATGCTTAAAAAGAACTATATCGATTTATAATAAGTTAATTATATATTTATAAAAGTAAAAATTCTTTATAACTCGCATAAATCTTAAATAATCTAAAAAAAGAAAAAATAAACAAGGAAATCTATACGATTCTTTGTGCGGGAATGAGGTGGAACCACCCTACTTTTGAATGATTAATTCCATTTTTTATATATGGATCTTCTAGGACCAATATCAATTATTTCAACCTCTTTAGTTGATTCATTGATGAAATATATAATCCTATAATCTCCCACTCTTGTTTTTTTACATTTAGGGCATTTTCTACTTTTAAATGAACTTTCTGCTTCTTTATAGGGATCAACAGCCAATTGATAATATTTACTATGTATCCTACTTATCAATTTTTCATCATCAGAATTTTTATCCATGAATTTGATTGCTCTCCTATCTTCAAAAAGTTCATAATTCACTTCAGAATTATTTTCTAAGGGCATTTAAATCAACTTTTCGGGTGCCACTGTAGTCACCACTTTCAAAATGCCTAATCCTTTCATTATAGTAATCTGCGTCTTCATCACTCAATTCATCGAAATACATTCTCTCATACACCTCAATTAATCTAGCTATAATATCATTGTATGTTTCGGATTTTAAACCCAAGTGAGCTAGTTTTGTATGAATTTCTTCAGTTACACGAATTGTTTTCATTGCCATAGTGAATCCTCCAGTATATTGAAGTTAATTGTATACATTAATTATATCAAATATATTATTTATAATTATTGTAATTAAATACATTTAATATCATTCTTGGAAATGAAAAACTTAAGAGAAATTCCAACTAAGAATCTATTTTCAAAAAATAATGAAGTTTTTGGAAGTGTGATTTTGCACAAAAACACTCCACAAAAAATAAAAAAATAACTGATAAAAATATATCCTAAATGAAATAAATCTGATAAATTTAAATTAATTTTAAATAAATATGCTTAAAAATAAGATATAAATAAAATAAAACTTAAATAATTAAAAAAAAGAAAAAATAAACAAGGAAATCTATACGATTCCTTGTGCGTTCATTGCGTCAACAACTTTCTTGAATCCTGCGATGTTTGCTCCTGCAACATAGTTTTTGTCCATGCCGTATTCTTCAGCAGCTTCTGCAGCATTTGCGAAAATTGTTTCCATGATTGTTTGGAGTCTTCCGTCAACTTCTTCAAATGTCCAGGATAACCTTTCTGAGTTTTGAGACATTTCAAGTGCGGAAGTTGCTACTCCCCCTGCATTGGATGCTTTACCTGGAGCGAAGAGAACGTCGTTTTCCTGTAAGTATTCGGTTGCTTCAATGGTGGTTGGCATGTTTGCACCTTCAGCAACTGCTAAGACTCCATTTTCAACCAAGGTTTTTGCATCTTCTAATTGCAGTTCGTTTTGGGTAGCGCAAGGAAGAGCGATGTCACATTTGATTGTCCAAACGCCTTTGCCTTCGTGGTATTCTGCACTTTCTCTTGCTTCAGCGTATGCGGTTAATCTTTCTCTTCTTACTTCTTTTACTTCTTTTAATAACTCAACATCGATTCCTTCAGGATCATAAATCCAACCGGTTGAATCGGAACAGGTTACTGGTTTTCCGCCTAATTGCTGAGCTTTTTCGATTGCATAAATAGCTACGTTACCTGCACCTGATACTGCAATGGTTTTTCCTGCAATGTCAATGTCGTTTGCTTTTAACATAGCGTTTGTGAAGTATAATAATCCGTATCCGGTTGCTTCAGTTCTTGCAAGTGAACCACCGAATGATAATCCTTTACCAGTTAACACTCCTTCGTATAAACCTCTGATTCTTTTGTATTGTCCGAACAGGAATCCGATTTCGCGGCCACCTACTCCGATATCTCCAGCAGGAACGTCGGTGTCAGCACCAATGTATTTGCATAACTCGGTCATGAAGGATTGACAGAATGCCATGATTTCTCTGTCAGATTTTCCTTTAGGATCAAAGTCTGATCCACCTTTTCCTCCACCGATTGGAAGTCCGGTCAAGGAGTTTTTGAAGATTTGTTCGAATCCTAAGAATTTGATGATACCTAAATTTACGGATGGGTGGAAACGTAATCCGCCTTTGTAAGGTCCGATTGCACTGTTGAACTGTACCCTGTATCCGGTGTTTACCTGTACCTGTCCGTTGTCGTCTATCCATGGGACACGGAATTTCAATTGTCTTTCCGGATTGGTTAATCTTTCAAGAAGTGCATTTTTTCTGTATTCTTCTTCGTTTTCTTCAATTACAACCCTTAAGGATTCCAATACTTCGCGTACTGCTTGGTGGAATTCCGGTTCTGAAGGGTTTTGTTCAATAATAGTTTCAATTACTTCATCTACGTATGACAAAAATATTCCTCCAAATAACATCTAGAATTATATCATTAAAACTTTAACAATATAATCTATTATTTGGAACTTCTCATATTTAAATATTTTTCAATTTTTAATAAAATATCCGAATAATATTCATAAAAATAAAGATTTATCTTAAACAAATTATAAAATATTCAAAAAATTATATTAAATCATATATAGGTTTTGAGATATTAATTCAAAATGTCTAGTGAAAATTATTAATTTATGGACAAAGTCGGAAAATACCTTCCACCAAATGCCGGTGTAAGATTTTCAACATTGCCCCTAAATCGAAAGCCATATCCAAACAATGACGCCAATATTGCAAAATAAGTTAAACAAAATATAGGTAAAATTAAAAAAGCATATCTTTTTATATGCCATAATTAACATATTAAAATACAATATACAGCAAAAATTAAATTTTCATATACAAAATAATAAAACTGGTGAACCGATGGACGGCAAAAAGATAAAAAGATCCCAATATGAAAAACTGAAATCAAACTACCTCACAAAAAACAGAAGCCTTCACTCACTATACATCGAGCTGTATGAGGAGTGCGAAATCCCAAGACACATGTTCTATCAGCTGATCAATAAAATAAGAGTGGAAGAAGGCTTGAATGAATATTACATTCCAAAAAAGAAAAAAAGAAATAATGGAATTATAACACATCTGGACAAGTCACCAGACAGCTATAACCACTAGTATTCGACGTGATACCTCAATATTGCAGCAATTCCACCGAATGCTCTGAATAGCTGCATTCCCTCATCGGTTTCAGTGGAAATGAACTCAACATTGGTACTCATTTCTTCAGCCTTTTCAACAAAGTAATCAGCCAAATCGGCAGAATCCTCTTCTTTTAAAAGCTCATTGCAGTTAGGACATCTCTCTTGGATTTTATCCGCTTCGCTTTGGGTTTTGACTGTGAATTCCTTATCGGTGCCGCAGCTTGGACATACAAATCTTTTTCTCATTGCAGTCAAGTCTTCAGAAAGAAGCAATGTGTCGACCGCCCCGATGGTCAGGTTGGTTCTGACTTCGTCCTCACCATATGAAGCAAGGCCCTTTTCATCCCTGAGTTCCCTCAAGAACTTTTGAACAAGTTCCTTTTCATGGATAACGTCCAAATCACTTAAGACACCGGCAGACTTTTCAATGACTTCACGGATACCGAAATCACCAGTATATGATGTATCTTCAATGGACAATATCTTCTGCTTGAGCTCGTAGTTGAGATAGTCCCCTTCGGCAAAGTCGTTTTTGGTAAAACCAGGTCCTCCAAGAACAATTCCCTTCAAGTCATCTTTCAAAGGAAGGAAATCATCGTTCATGTGGTCTCCGATACGTTTTAAAAACTCGTGAGCAGCCTGTTCAATAACCCTGTCGAACCTTCTCTGGGACTGTCCCCCTGCCTTATGCTTTCCTGGAACCCCACTTGTGATGTGAGTCAGGATGGTAATCTTCTTACCTTTCATGGATGCTATGGTGGCTTCCCTTCTGTCAATAACTGCCACACCGTAGGTGTCCCTTTCCTCAATCATGTATTCAAGAGGCTCGAGGAAAAATTCGTTGTTACATTTGTACCAGTAGGTTGTTACAGGTTCAGGTGGCTCCAAAACGTAGGTTTCCATTTTCTCGGTTCCAGGACCTCCTTTCGGAATCATACCCACAAACATTACCAGTCCATTTTCAGGAGGCTGCTTGTATAAGCGGATCCTCTGTAAGATTACTTCAATGGCAGACTGTACGTTTTTCTTTGTTTGTTTACTCTTGATGTTAGCACTCTGACCAAGCTCGTCTCTCATGTGCTTACCGACATCACTCAATTGCTTGTCAGGTGGAATATAAACGGAAACAAGCTCTGTACCTCTGCCTCTCTTTTGCGCCAATTCTTTCAGCGCTTTTTTGAATTCATATAATTCTTTTGATGATACTTCAGCCATGTTATCCCTTTGTAATCGTTAATAAATATAATAGTTATAGATATGTTTCAAGACATATAAATAACTTATGTAAAAATAGCTATTTTAGCAAAATTTCATCGCCAAATTTTTCAAATAACTCAATATCCTCTGGGGAAATCGTTTCGATTTCGCATAAATCCATTCCGGTAATCCCCATGACTTCACGGCCAAGATGGACATAGGTGTCGGGATATTCGTTGTATCCGAAAAGATGCCATATGACATCGCCCTCAAACACCATTTCAAGATACCAGTCATACCCTTCCAGGTCATCAGGGTCACGTGCAATGGACTTGCGGTGATAGTCTGTCAGAATCCATGCATAGACATGGTACTTTTCAAGGAGGCCTAAAATAAGCTCCCTATCCTCGGAATTCATATCCTTTTGAACATATCCGTTGATTGTCATCTCTTCAAAGTCAACGATCAGTCGGGGATGGGGCAAATCGTAGGGATATGTCCGGTAATGTCCGAATTCTATTTTTTTGACTTCAAGCTTCTCGCCGTTTGAATAAATCCCATCGGGACGGATATCATGATAGAGAGGTGTTGCAAGCTGCCTTTGATAGTTAAGGTGGAGAACGTCAAAGCCGAAAAGGTCATTTAAAATCTCACCGAAGCGAACCCAGTTTTTAGGGAAATTGTTCTTGAAGCTGTATTCGGCATATCCGTCTGTGGAATAGATGATTACAATACATGAATAAATCAGCTCAAGCTTTGAGAAATACAAAAACCTTTCGGATTCAAAATCATCAAACAGGTTCAGATTATCAAAATCAAAAAGGAACTGGTCTGCCTGCATGTCTGTGAAGCGGTGAATTTCGCTTGTCATCCGTCTTCTCAAATCAACAAGAATGCCAATCCATGAATCGTCGCACAGCAAGCTTTCATCAAGAACCTTGTCTCCACTTCCCCTCTCAGAGATTTTATAGTAAGCGTTTCTTTTGACCAGATCAATTGTGAAGCATTCATAGTGCCTGTTGAGGCGTTTAAAATTAAAGCGCTGAGTTATTTCTATCTTTTCAATCATGATTATCATTATCTTTGAAAAATTTTCTTATATATACTATAATTAAAAAACTTTATTAACTTTTAGAATTAATTAATTAAGTAAGTGATAATATGGTTTTTAGAAGATGCCCGCAATGCGGTTCAACAAGCGATGACATGTACGGATTTTGCATAAAATGCGGATATGAATTTCCAAAAATAGACCCTCAGGAGCTGGCCTGCCCATTATGCGGCTTTAAAAATCCTGACGAGGCTGATTACTGTGTCAAATGCGGAACCCCACTTCTTTTCAAAAACCAGATTGAAAACAACAGCGTAATCAATCCTGTGGTCATGGAAAAGAACCAGACAGATGTTCACAAAACCAGCAGACTGCTTATTCTTTTAGGCTACCTTTTTTCAATCCTGGGAGGCATCATAGGACTGATTATTGCAATTTACCTTTCCACAAGAAAGGATCCTGTCGCACGTCGCCACGGCCATATACAGCTTGCAATCTTTGCATTCTATGTGATAGTCATTGCAATAATGTATGCAACCGGGAACATCTCACCGACAATAATAAGCGACTACCAGCAGCTACTCGCTGGAAACTTTTCCTCTCTTTAAGGGCAGATACATCACTATTGCAGCATCGCCATCTTCATAATATCCGGGAACCACCCTGTCGATTTTAAAATTGAACTGCTTGTAGAATTCGACTGCTCCGACATTGTTCTCATTGACTTCAAGATAAATGGTATCGAGCCTCAAAAGGGACAGGATTCCGATGGCCTTCACCAGCATCTGCGTTCCGCAGCCGTGCCTGCGGTAGTTTTTGTCTACGGCGATGGAGATGATATGGCCCTGATTTTCATACTTGACCCAAAACAAGACGTAGCCGACAACGTATCCTTCATCTTCGGCTACAAGAAATCCAACACCCATGTTATAGAGCTGCTGAAACATGTTTATGCCATATGACTGGTTGAATGACATGTTCTCTATTTCAAAAACTCTTTTTAAATCTGTAGGTTTGAATTTTCTCACAATCATGCTAAACTAAATTATCGATGACAAATTATTTAATAGTTTGCACATTTATATAATTAATTGAGGATTAAATAATGTGGCAGGATTTCGCAGAATATATTCTATCGCAGGCAGAAAACGGAAATGTCAGAATCGCCGAAATCGGCGTTGGAAAGTTCAGCATGATAGCCGACATGCTGTCGGAAAGGGACAACATCACCCTCATTAAGACAGACATCACCCCCGCTGATGAAAGCGTCATAAAGGACGACATTACCAGTCCGGATTTGGATTTGTACCGTGACATTGACATCATCTATTCCATCAGACCTCCAAGCGAGCTTCAGCCATATCTTGTAGACCTTGCCCTTGAAGTCAACTCCCAGCTTATAATAAAGCCCCTTACAAACGAAGATTTAAATACAGGCAGGGTTAAAATGATATTAAAAAATTACAAAAAGGCAAGCTTTTACACATTAAGGTGATGTTATGAGTGACATATTAACCGAATACGAAACGTCAACCGAGGGACTTGAGGAAAATGAAGTCCAAAAAAGACAGGAAAAATACGGCCTGAATCAAATCGAAGAGGAAAAGCCGACACCACTGATTATCTTATTCTTATCACAGTTTGTAGACATTCTTATAGCACTTTTAATCATTGCGGCAATTGCTTCACTTCTTATTGGGGACGTCATTGATGCGGGAGTAATCATTCTTGCCGTTCTTTTGAACACAATTATAGGATTCATTCAGGAGTACCGCTCAAGACGTGCCGTTGAAAGCCTTAAGGGACTGATTACAAAAACGGCAATCGTCAAAAGAGCAGGACAGGTTAGGGAAATCGATGCCGAAACGCTGACAATAGGAGACATCGTTCTTTTGGAGGAAGGAATAAAGGTTCCTGCGGATTTGACCCTGATTGAAGCTAAACGCCTTAGCCTTGATGAATCCCAGCTTACCGGAGAATCCGAAGCGGTGAAAAAAGAGGCAAATGACAACATCTATATGGACTCACATGTCATCTCCGGAACAGGAATGGGTGTCGTTACAAGCATAGGAATGAACACCGAAATCGGAAAGATTGCTGGAATCGTTCAGAAGGAAGATGAGGAAACCCCACTTGCAAAGCGTGTGGGAAAGCTTGGAAAGATCTTATCAGCAATCGCAATCGTCGTGTGTATCGCAATATTCATACTTGAACTGGCGCAGGGCACACCCCTTGTTGAAACATTCATGATTGCGGTTTCACTGGCCGTTGCGGCAATCCCGGAAGGCCTTCCGGCAGTCCTGACACTGACACTTGCCCTTGGAATGAACGAAATGGCAAAGTCAAACGCCATCGTGAGAAAACTGCTGTCAGTTGAAACGCTCGGATCATGCACAATCATCTGCAGCGACAAGACAGGAACACTCACAGAAAACAAGATGACAGTAGTGGAAGACTATTACACAAATAAGGACAAAACACTCCTTATCGGAAAATTGTGCAACAATGCAGTCATAAACGGCTCAGAAGTCATTGGAGACCAGACAGATGGAGCAATACTCAAGTTTTCCAAAGGTCATGACAGCGCCCTTGAAAGGGTTGATGAAATCCCACTTGACAGCAATCGTAAAATGATGACTACTATACATAGATTGGACGGTGAAAACAATATCGTTTTATCAAAAGGTGCGCCAGAAATAATTCTAGATAAATGCAAATTCATAGATGATGATGGAAGTATCAAAATCCTTGACGCTAAAACCAAGGAAATGCTACTTGAAAAAGTTGGAGAAATGAGTGCAAGGGAACTGAGAGTAATCGGATTTGCATACAAGATGGAAGATGGGAACTGCCCTGAAGATGACATGACATTCACAGGACTGATGGGACTGAGAGACCCTCCTAAAAAGGACAGCAAAAAGGCAGTGCGTGACTGCATAAATGCCGGAATCAGAGTCATCATGATTACAGGAGACCATGAAAAGACAGCATGCTCCATTGCAAGGGAACTGGGAATACTGACAACCGGAAGAACAATAACAGGAAACAAGCTGGAGTCACTCTCAGATGAGGAATACCTGAAGGTTGCAGACGACATCCAGGTCTATGCAAGGGTGAAGCCTGCACAGAAAATGAGAATCGTCGAAACGCTTAAGGCATTGGGAAACATAGTTGCAATGACCGGTGACGGAGTAAACGATGCCCCTGCACTGAAAACAGCTTCAATCGGAGTGGCAATGGGCGGTGGAACAGACGTTGCAAAGGAAGCTTCAGACATGATACTTCAAAACGACGACTTTACAACCATCGTCCGTGCCGTTGAAGGAGGGCGTAAAATCTATGACAATATCAAAAGGTTCGTCAAATACCAGGTTTCCACAAATGTCGGAGCGATTCTGACGATTGTCGGAACATCGCTTCTCAACCTGCCCCTTCCCTTCAATCCGGCGCAGCTTTTATGGCTCAATATCGTGATGGACGGGCCTCCTGCCCAGATGCTTGGAATCGAAGGGGCTGAAAAGGACATTATGAACAGACCACCTGAGAAGGGAGACATCCTCACCAAAGGAATCCTGCTTCAGATACTGTTTTTAGGCATAGTAATGGCAATCGGAACAATAGCTGTGTTCTACTGGCAGATATCATCCGGAGTCTCCACAACCAAAGCGATGACAGTTGCATTCACACTCTTTGTAGTATATCAGCTTTTGAATGCATTCAACGGACGGGCAAACTCCGAGAAATCAAGCAGATACCTTTATCTTGGAATAATAGCATCATTCCTGCTTCAGCTGCTGATATTATACATTCCGCAGCTGCAGACAATATTCAGGACAACAGCAATCGGACTGACCGATTGGGTTGTAATCGTGATTGTTGCTTCAACAATCTTAATTGCACAAAAAATAATGGACAAGGCGATAAAATGAGAATTTTTCTATTGGGCGGCACCAAGGACTCAACAAACATAATAACACACATCAAAGAGAATTATGATGCATTCATCCTGACCACAACAACAACCGAATACGGCGCAAGGCTGGCACGTGAGGCCGGAAGCGATGACACAATCGCAAGGCCACTTCTAAAGGATGAGATTATTGAAATATTTACTGAAGGCGCATTTGACGTTCTGATTGATGCAACCCACCCATTTGCAGAGCACATCACACAGACATCTGTCACAATTGCGCGCGAGCTTGAAATACCGTATATACGCTTTGAGAGACCCACCACCAACCTTGAAAACATCGACACATCACACATCATATACGTAAAATCATTCAACGAGGCAGGAAAACTTATAGCTGACCAGTTCAGTGAAGGAAATGTGCTGCATTTTGCAGGAGCAAACACCATGGCGGAGATTGTGAAATACGTTTCAGTCGACAGGTTCTATCCTAGGATTCTTAAAGTCGAAAGTTCGCTTGTAAAGTGCAGGGAGCTTGACATTGACCCTGAGCACATCCTCCCGATGACCGGAGCCGCAACGCTTGAAGAAAACGTCGAGCTGATTGAAAGGTATGATGCAAGCGTGATGATTACAAAGGAGAGCGGTGAAATAGGCGGAGTCATTGAAAAGATAGAGGCCGCAAACGAAAAGGACATTGCCATAGTGATGATACAGCGTCCAAAAATAGAAATGCTTGATGAAAAAGACATCGTCAATGATTTAAAAGAAATAGATATAAAAATAGATTGTTTTTTAAAAAAATAGATAAAAATAAGACGCCGAGACTGGGATTTGAACCCAGGCGAGGGAAACCTCACAGGATTTCAAGTCCTGCGCCTTACCAGACTAGACTATCTCGGCATATGAAAAGGAATATTTAGAAAAGGAATCTAAATATTTATCCTTTAAGTTCAATTTCAATACTTACATTATCAGGAACGTTGACTTTCATTACTTGTCTCATTGCACGTTCATCAGCTCCAATACCGATTAAACGTTTGTGGATCCTGAGTTCCCATTTTTCCCAAGAAGCTTTACCTTCTCCATCTGGAGATTTTCTTGTAGGAACCACTAATTTTTTAGTAGGTAGTGGGATTGGACCGGACAAGTCGACACCAGTTCTTTCTGCGATTTTTTTGAGTTGATCGCATACATATGCTAATTTTTCTGGGTCTGTTCCAGTAAGCTTGATTCTTGCTTGATTCATTTATTAATCCTCCAAAAAAACAAAAAGAAAGAAAGTAAAAAGTTACTTTCTAATTATTGTTTACAAACTTATTTTGCTGGGGTAACGTTAAGACATAAACCTGCAGCAACAGTTTGACCCATATCTCTGATAGCAAATCTACCCATTTGTGGGATTTCTTTTGCGTTTTCGAGACACATTGGTTTGGTAGGTTTAATTTTAACAATAGCTGCGTTACCGGTTTTTAAGAAGTCAGGGTTTTCTTCGTCAACAGCACCAGTAGCAGGGTTTAATTTTTTAGATAATTCTAAGAAAGTACATGCTACTTGAGAAGTGTGACAGTGGAATACAGGAGTGTATCCAACGGTGATTACACCAGGGTGTTGTAAAACAACAACTTGTGCGTCGAATTCTTTAGCTACGGTAGGAGCATTGTCAGTGTGACCAGCTACGTCTCCTCTTCTGATATCGTTTTTACCTACACCTCTTACGTTGAATCCGATGTTGTCACCAGGTTCAGCGACATCAAATTGTTCGTGGTGCATTTCGATAGATTTAACTTCTCCGGAAGCTCCAGCAGGTTCGAAGATAACGTTTTCACCTTTTTTCATTACACCAGTTTCAACTCTTCCTACAGGTACGGTTCCTACACCAGT
>NZ_CAMVPN010000048.1 GCF_947169325.1 uncultured Methanobrevibacter sp.
GGAATGAAAATCGAAAAAAGGATTTTGAAAATCAACAAAGTTTTTGAAAGAGTCAATGTTTTATGTAATATGAGACACAAATATTTGTATAATAATATATTTGAAAAGTCATGTTAAAGGGGTAAGGTTACATGAAAAAACCTTATGTTATACTAATTGGAAGTGCATCAGGAATTGGAAAATCAACAATAGCTGCAGAACTGGCTAAAACATTAAACATAAAACATTTAATTGAAAGTGATTTCATAAGAGCAGTAGTTAGGGGAATTATTGGAAAGGAATATGCTCCAGCGCTTCATAGCTCATCGTATGATGCATATAAACACTTGAGAAATAAGAATCGTTATGAAAATTATGATGAGTTAGTTGCCGCAGGATTTGATGAACATGCAGCATCAGTCATTCCAGCTCTTGAGAAGGTCATACAAAGGGCAATCACCGACTTTGATGACATTATCATTGAAGGCGTGCATCTTGTGCCTGGACTGATAAACATGGACCAGTTTGAGGATGATGCAAACATCTATTTCTTTGTTTTGAGTTCCGATGAAGAATCACATAAGGAAAGATTCGTTAAAAGAGCTGTTCAAATACATAGGGGTGGAAAGCAGCTTGATTTCTTTAGAGAGAACAGAATTATCCATGACCACTTATTGAGACAGGCTGAAGCTCATGGAGTAAATATCATCAATGCGGAAGCCGTTGATAAGACACTGGATAAGATTCTAGCAATCATCAACAAGTCATGCACCACCGTCAATCTGATAAATAGCGTTGATGAACTGCCAGACGTCATTGACATCATCATAAAGAAAAACAACGGAAGCCTTGAAAAAGTTGTTTATAACATTAAAGGATTTAAAGAGCCTTTAGCACGAAACATAAATGTGTCTGAAGTTTCTGCAGCAGAAAAATTTATCAAAAACATCATTGAAAATGAAGACAAAAAAGAATATTTGACAGAATTGTATAAATTGTCAGAATACAGAAAAACAACCATCTGCGCTTCCAATCAAGAGAAATTAGATAAAATTATTGAAGAATTAACTGAAAAAGGATATGTTTTAAATGAATGAAGAAGAATTGAATGAAATGATTATCAAATGTCCCGTATGTTCCGTTGAAGGCAAAGCCAAATCCATAATGAAGGAACTTGAAATTCCACATTTTGGCAAAGTTTTAGAGACAAGCATTCAATGTCCCGAGTGCGGATTCAAGCACAGTGACATCATTGCCCTGGAACAGAATGACCCTGCAAAATATGTCCTTGAGATTAATAAAAACACATTGACCGTGAGAGTTGTAAGGTCACAGTCTGCGACCGTTTCAATACCAGAAGTTGGCATTAAGGTGGAACCGGGTCCAAAATCCGAAGGTTACGTGAGCAATGTTGAAGGAATTCTCAATCGTTTTGAAGATGCCACAAAAAAAGCACTTATGTTATTTGACGATGAGGAATCACAAATTAATGGAAAAAACACTCTCAATCAAATCCAAGAGCTTAAAAAAGGAAACGGAACTGCAACATTAATTATTCTGGATCCATTCGGACAAAGTAAAATCGTTAGTGACAGTGCAGAAATTTTAGAAATTCCTGAAGAGGAATTGAACGAATTAAAAACAGGTTTTAGTCATATTGAAGATAGTTAAGGAAGAAAGTTATTCTTCTTCCTCTTCATCATCCTGTGCTGAAAAAGTGAATGTGTCTTCTTCAACAACGTCTTTTAATTTTAAAGTTTTTTGAACATCCATAGCTAAAGCATCACAATCTGCTTTGATAGCATTTAAATGTAATAAAATTCTTTCTTTTTCTTGATTGATTCTTTCAATGTTGGTGTATGGGTAAGTTGATTCCTTAAGCATTTCATATTCAATTGTAGTGTATGGGTATTCATTCAATTGTTTACATACATTCTTTAAAACTTCGCCTAAGAACTTGTTCATTTCAACTTTTACTCTTTCCCTAATCATTTTGTCATCATCAAGATTTTCTTTCATTAACCTTACAACTTCTGCTTTAGCGAAAGGTAACTTTTCTTCATCTTCCTCAATGAATTCTTCTGAAGTTTCAATTATTTCTTCATCAGCCATAATTACACCTCGTTTATTTTATTAAGAATATTGATTCATGCCTTAAATTTTAAAAAAAATCATGAATTCACCAATATCAAGTAATACATTTATCAGAACTTTTATTTAAATGTATTGATTAAATTGCAAAAACGGAGCATTATTCGGCCAGTTTGAAGCATAAGTATAAAAATAATTAATCGTGAAATTAATAATTTTGATAGTTACAAAATTTGGAAAAACTCCTTAAAAAAAATAAAAATAAGTAGCAAAAATGCTACTTTAAATTATCTCCTCTTTGAGAAAGACATACCACAAGGTATCAACAATAAAAATACAATAGAAACCATCATCATTACCAAAGGATTACCTGAAATGTAATTTTGAAGTATGCTTTGATAAGGAGCGCTAATTTCCTTTTTAGGATTAGTTACATGATGATTTTTAGGAATGTCCTCTTTTTTAGGAATTTCAGTGACATTGACATCGACATCATCCTCATTGTTAGTTAAATCAGGATCATAATTGTCGCTTGTGACTGAAACCCTGTTTGATGCAACACCCGGTTTTTCGGCTATCGCATGAATGTCCAATGATGCGGAATCGCCAACATCAAGCTCATCAATAGACCACATATCGGTTGCTTCATCAAAATCACCATAGCTAGCTCTAAATGATTTTAAAACTAGAGAGTCATCCATAATCTCCATTACTTCAACGTTAGTGGCTTTATCAGGTCCGTTGTTAACCACCTTAATTGAATATTTAACCAAATCCCCTATATTGTATTTGTATTTGGAGACTGTCTTTGTAATTGACAAATCACTGGCAGGATTTACCAGTAGTGATTCATCATCCTCATTGTTGCTTAAATCAGGATCATATTCGGTTCCCCAAACATTTGCGTGATTTTCAAACTCGCCTGTTGCAACAATCTTACAAATCAAGTCCAAGGTTTTGGATTGGCCATTCATTAAATCGCCAACATACCAGAATGAATCCTCATACTCACCTTCGCCTTCGACTCTGATGAGCTGCAATCCATTTGGAATAACATCCCTTACAAATATGTCTGTTGCATCATTTGGACCGTTGTTTGTTACAGTCAATGTCCATTTGACGAAACTCAAGTAATTTGCTTCGCTGGCATTAATTACCTTAGTTATTGACAAGTCAGTTACAGGATTAGCGGATAATCCCTGACTGTCATTGTTGTTTGACATGTTCCAGTCGTATTCCAATGAAGATGCACTTGCAGTATTTATTATGCTTTCAAGAGTGTTCACTTCACAACGGAGCAATATGTATGCGCTTTCGCCATTGTCTAAAGAAGGTATGTACCACATTCCTTCATCATCGTAAACGCCTTTGCTGGCAACATAATCTATGTATATTAGGCCTTCAGGCAGATTTTCGAATACATACACTTCAGTTGCCCTGTCAGGACCGTGATTGACTACAGTAATGTTCCATTCAATGACATCTCCGAAATAAGGAACAGTTTCATTTACTGTTTTTATTACTTCAACATCACATGCATTCGGAACGAAAACGGATTCATGTGCTTTATTGTTTGATAAATCATGGTCATATTCATTGCCTGTGATATTTACAGCATTCATTATCTTTCCAGTTTTGTTGATATAGCAGATGATATCCAATGTTTGAACCTCACCTCTTTCCAGGCAGCAAACTGACCACATTCCATTATCATAGAATCCTTTGGACGCAGTGTAATTTACCAGTATCAATCCTTCAGGAAGGATATCCATTACATAAACACCTGTTGCCTTATCAGGGCCGTTGTTGGTTGCCATTATTGTCCATTTAATAAGTTCATGGTAATCTTCGATGCTTGTGTTGACCAGTTTTACCACTGAAAGGTCAGTTGCGTTTGGAACATCGATTTTCTGTGTATCATTATTGTTTGATTTGTTATAATCATATTCACGAGCTGAAACTGAAACGTTATTCTCGATTATGCCTGTTTTATTGACTTTAGTAATGATTACCAAAGTGGCTCTGGCACCATTATTTAATGTTCCAACATTCCAAATTCCGGAATTAGGATTATAATTTCCATTAGCACTAATGAAAACCAATGATTTTGGAAGCACATCCTGAACTTTAACATCATGAGCAACATCAGGACCATTATTGGAGACTGTTAATGTCCATTTAACCAAATCCTGATAGTTCGGTGCAGTTTCATTGACTGTTTTTTCTACAATCAAATCGCTTGCAGGATTAATCAGAATGGATTTTTCAGCCCTATTGTTTGACAAATCATGATCATACTCATTACCTGTTACGCTAGCGACATTAACAAAAGTTCCGGTAATGTTAACCCTAGTGACAATATCAACACTCTGTGACTGACCAACAGCCAAACTGCCAATGTTAATCACACCATTGCTGAAAGGTTTAGAAGAACTTACATAAACAAAACCTCTTGGCAATACATCACTAACTTTAACACCAGTAGCAACATCAGGACCGTTGTTTGTAACAGTTATTGTCCATTTTACCAAATCGGCAAAATTAGCTGCAGTTACATTCACCAATTTGACAACAGCCAAATCAGTTGCAGGTTTTACATCAATGGATTGGCTGTCATTGTTGTTGGACAAATCATGGTCGTATTCACGTCCTGAAACTGAAACATCATTTTTTATTACTCCAGTTGCATTAACTCTAGAAATAATGCTTAGAGTTGAAGTTGAACCTACATTCAAGGTTCCGACGTTCCAGATTCCAGAAATTGAATCATAATTACCTGTTGAACTGACAAATATTAAAGATTTCGGAAGCACATCCCTGACTTTAACATCATGAGCTACATCAGGACCATTATTGGCGACTGTTAATGTCCATTTAACCAAGCTGTTGTAGTTAGATTTTGTATCATTGACTGCTTTTTTAACGATTAAATCGCTTGCAGGATTAATCAGGATGGATCTTTCAGCCCTATTGTTTGACAAATCATGATCATACTCATTACCTGTTACGCTAGCGACATTAACAAAAGTTCCGGTAATATTAACCTTAGTAACAATATCAACACTCTGTGACTGTCCGACAGCTAAAGTGCCAATGTTAATCACACCATTGCTGAAAGGCTTTGAGGAACTTACATAAACAAAACCTCTTGGCAAGACATCACTCACTTTAACACCAGTAGCTGCATCAGGACCATTATTTGAAACTACCAAAGTCCATTTGACCAAATCACCGAAATTAGCAGAACTGACATTCACCAATTTGGCAACAGCCAAATCAGTTGCCGGTTTAACATCAATAGATTCGTCATTCCTGTTGTTAGACATGTCATAATCGTATTCACGTCCGGAAACTAAAACATCATTCTTGATTATTCCAGTTGCATTAGTTCTGGTAGTGATGTCAAGTTTTGCTGTTGAACCTACATTCAAGGTTCCCACATCCCATACACCAGTATTCGAATTATAATTTCCGGTTGAACTGACAAATATTAAGGATTTTGGAAGCACATCCTGAACTTTAACATCGTGAGCGACATCAGGACCGTTGTTTACAACAGTAATTGTCCATTTAACCAAATTCTTGTAGTTAGGTTTTGTATCATTAACTGCTTTTTCCACTACCAAATCGGCTGCAGGATTAATCAGAATGGACCTTTCAGCCCTATTGTTTGACAAATCATAATCATACTCATTACCATTTACACTACCAACATTAACAAAACTACCAGTGATATTTACCCTAGTAACAATATCAACGCTTTGTGACTGTCCGACAGCCAAACTGCCAATGTTAATCACACCATTGCTATACGGTTTAGAAGAACTTACATAAACAAAACCACTAGGCAAAACATCACTCACTTTAACACCAGTAGCTGCATCAGGACCATTATTCCTGACTGTCAATGTCCATTTAACCAAATCACCGAAATTAGCTGCAGTTACATTCACCACTTTAGCAATAGCCAAATCGGCAGATGGATTGACATTAACAGACCTGTCATCCTTGTTGTTAGATAAATCATAATCATATTCACGTCCGGAAACTGAAACATCATTTTTAAGTGTTCCAGTTGATTTGACTCTGGTAGTGATGTCCAATTTTGCATTTGATCCGACATTCAAGGTTCCTACATCCCATACACCAGTATTATGATTGTATTTACCTGCACCGGAATCGCTTACCCAAACCAGTGAGCTTGGAAGCACATCCTGAACCTTTACATCATGAGCAACATCAGGACCGTTGTTTACAACAGTTATTGTCCATTTAACCAATCTGTTGTAGTTAGGTTTTGTATCATTGACTGCTTTTTCAACCGCCAAATCAGCAGCAGGATTAATCAGAATAGACCTTTCAACCCTATTGTTTGACAAATCATAATCATACTCATTACCAGTTACACTAGCAACATTAACAAAAGTTCCAGTAATGTTAACTCTTGTAACGATATCAACGCTTTGTGACTGGCCAACAGCCAAACTACCAATGTTAATCACGCCATTGCTGTAAGGCTTTGAGGAACTTACATAAACAAAACCACTAGGCAAAACATCACTCACTTTAACACCAGTAGCTGCATCAGGACCATTATTCCTGACTGTCAATGTCCATTTAACCAAATCACCGAAATTAGCTGATGTTACATTCACCACTTTAGCAATAGCCAAATCAGTTGCAGGATTGACTTTGATTTTCTCATCATCATGATTATTTGTCATGTTATTGTCATATTCACGTCCTGAAACTGAAACATCATTTTTAAGTGTTCCTGTTGCTTTTACTCTTGTGACAATTTCCAATTTGGCTTTAGATCCGACATTTAAAGTTCCAATAGTCCATATGCCTGAATCATGATTATATCTTCCTGCTCCTGAATCGCTTACCCAAACTAATGAGCTTGGAAGCACATCCTGAACCTTAACATCATGAGCAACATCAGGACCGTTGTTTGTAACAGTTATTGTCCATTTTACCAAGTCATTGTATTTTGGCATTGATTGGTTGACTGCTTTAACGACAGACAAATCGCTTGCAGGTTGGACATTTATACGTTCTTCATCGAAATTGTTGGTTAAATTATGATCAAATTCATCGGAAGTTATATTTACGTTATTGACAATAGTTCCGGTTTTGTTAACAAGAGTGATGATGTTAACAACCATAACCTCTCCCACTGCCAAAAAGTCCACATGAAGAATGCCTGTTTTAGGATCATATTTTCCACCAGTGTCATCTTCCAACCAAATCATGCCTTCAGGCAGCACATCTGTTATGATGACGTTGGTTGCGTTGTTAGGCCCGTTGTTAGTGATATTCAATGTCCATACAACCACATCTTCATAATTGATTTCCTCATCACCCACAGATTTTCTGATTTTGTTGTCGACATGTGCAATAACCCTGAATGTTGTTGTATTGGTTATTGGCTTATAGTATGTGTCTTCAAAGTGTCTGGCGGTCACAAAGTATTTTCCGACTTTCAGATTGGTCAAGTTTTTCATTACTTCACCGAAACAGTTGGAGCTTAAAGTATTATTGTATGCTACGCTGCCGTCTTCATGGACAACTGTCATGAGCACATCAATGTTGTATTCACGGTCGTCTTGGTAAAGCATTCCGCTTGTTGTAGCTCCTGAAACTGGAGTTTCACCGTTAACGACAATTTTACGATTGTCAGCAGCATTATATATTGCATTGGATACTGCAAGGTTATCATAATCAGCGATATTGTTACCTCCGTAGATTATGGATTTTACCTCTTCGACTTCACCGTAATAGATGTCTTTTGCAAAAATCGGCAATGCATAAACCCAAGCCTGGTTTTCAAACAGGACATTGTTAATCAACTTTAAGTCGTCACCTGATTTGTCATAATATATGGCACTGCCGTTTCTAGCAGTGTTATAATAAAATTTATTGTTTTCTACAGTTGCCTGAGTACTATTGATATAAATAGCACCACCCAATCCATCATCAAGTTTATTCACATCAGGAATTGCCTCATTTGATTTGAATGATGAATCGTGGATTGTTGTTCTTTTCCCATTAACGAACACAGCGCCACCATCGACATTAGCAATGTTGCCATTGAATGAAGAGTAATCGATAGTCACTTCTTCTGCAACAATATGTATGGCGCCTCCAGTTTGGGAAACATGATTGTTATCAAATTTTGAGTCATGAACTTTGATGTTCTCACCGATCAATTGTGCTGCACCGCCAAGAGGTGCTGAATTGTCAGCAAAAGAACAGTTGTCAATTTTCAAGTCCATTATAATGTTATCTGCAAATCCGGTAGATAATGCACCACCGTAATAAACTGCAGTATTGTTTATGAAAGTGCAGTTTTTGATTGTTCCGGATGCATGGTAGGTTAAGGCACCGCCCTGTCCGGCAGAATTATTGATGAATACGCAATTCTGATAAACGGTGCCTGTACGGACACATCCTGCACCGCCATGAGCAATTTCATGTTCAGGATTAACGTAATTGTTTAAGAATTGGCAATTATATACATAACCGACAGAAACAGGGTCATCCAATCCTATTTGGATTGCACCACCGTAGTTAACAATACCATCACTGTCTGCATAGTTTGAATCAAAAATGCAATTTTTTATCTTCGTATTATTTCCGAATACACCTGCCGCACCTGCACTCCGGTCAGCCGAGTTTTTGTAAAACTTACAATTTTCAATTAGTAAATTCTCTGCACTATAAGCATTGTATGACGAATAAAGTCCGCCACCATTCAATGCATGGTTGTTCTCAAAAACGCAATTTGACACTTTAACATTCTTGGACTGGATATAAACTCCACCTCCAAGACCTGTTGCATACCCATTAATAAATTTAAGATTACTCAATACCGTTCCGGAAGTGGTATTTCTAAGAATCATAATCTGTGATGTACCCTTACCGTTCAATACTGCCTGTGAACTGGAAGTGATTGTAACCTTTTTGCTCACATATATCTTCTCGGAGCTTTTAGATGGAGTGAAAGTTCCTGACAGTTTAATTGTATCTCCGCTATTCGCATTATTAATGGCATTTGTTATATCTTTGAAAGTGCCCCCGTTTAATGTGTGGGTTGCACCTAAAACCACATCGTTCTGAACACTAGTTACCAAACTTTCATCAACATTATTCGAATTCAATATGTAATCTTGAGAATTTTCTAGCTTATCTTCAACATTTAATTCACTTTTAATTACATCCGCACTTTCATTCAGATCAGCTGCACAGACATCATCCATGCTCACGCCAAAGGAGGTGAACAGCAATACTATGAAAAGGGTTGCAATTAAAAAGTGTTTGCTAATAGATATTTTTTGACTATTTTTAAACATTTAAAATCACCTTTTTGTGAGGACGATTATAATACTATTAATTAGCAAATAACTATTAACCAGCAATTAAACTTTTTATTTTAGCCTAGATTTTAAAAATAATAATTTCACAATATTAAATTTAAGAATAAAAGATAATTCTTTAGACTGGTGTTTTTTAACCACCTAACACAAAATATTTTCATCCAAATATTTTGACTAGAATTACACAATTATTTCAATTTAACACTTCAAAATCAATTTTTATAAAAACCTACGAAATTAACTTAAAATAAAAGATAATCTTTGTAAATCCTCAAATATGCTATTAACTCCCAATGTATTTAAAGATTTGCTTCAAACAGATTTTAAAGCACTAAACAAAAAAAATATACTATGTTCAAGGAAATTTTACAAACAGATATGAAAAAAATATTTTAATTAAAAAGTTGATATGTATATATTAATCAAAGGGTAAGGTAAAAAAGATGAAAAAACAAATTGCTATACTATTATTGGCCATACTTATTGTTGCTCCAATGGTTCAGGATGTAAGCGCATCCAAAACCGTTTTCATAACATGCGACAACATTATAGACCACGACACTGACATTAAAATGTTAAACTCCATTAAAGGATACATAGAAGAAATTAGTGGAGGAGAACTCCAAGTTATTGTGGATAATCAGGCCCCCGCTCCGGGAGAGGGTTATCGTGCAATACAGGTAACAAGTGACATAAGCATATGTCTAGCAGCTGCAGATGGTGGAAATTACTTACAATTGGCGCGAACTTCAGCAAACTCAGACAAGCAATTCGTATTGATAAATACTGGAGATTACGACTTAGACAACCACAGCAATTACCTTAGAAGAGCGTGGGACGACAATTACTCCAATGAAAGTTATATGGGAATGCATGATCCGGGAACATTCCTTAAAAATTCCGGAATTTACTATGTCCAGCCAATCAAAGAATATCCGGACAACGGTAAAAACGGATATATAGACAGATATGATGAAGATATGAACAAAAAGATTGCTCAGGAAGTTGTAGACATTGTCAACGCACATGGAAATGATACAAAAATCCTAAGCGACAATATGATTGTGCGAAATACAATATCTCCCGGATCAATGGCTAATGCAAGCAAAGCATTTCTAAACAGCAACGACACTGAAATGAATGGAACCTACGCAAACTACACCGCACCGCAATTACTTTACCAGACCAGTTCCTACTTAAATGGAAACGGCCTTGACATACCTCGCCCATTTGATGCACCCGAAAAACCTCTTGGAATTTCATTTTTAGTCAAAGACAAATATTCAATCTATGATTATATGAAAATGGGAGGAATCGTTAGAAATTATATGGATGAACATGGACAGGCTCCGGACTCAATAGAATATGAAGGAGCACACATCAGTTATTATGACCTGTTATACAATTTTGCAAAAATCACACAAAATCATACTGATGCAAAAAATATGGGCTTCAATCAAGAATATGAATTCGAAAAAGTAAACGATTCAATATTACTGCACATATTCCCATTCATATTAATACTATTCGTATTATTCATTGCATATTTAGGATATAAAAGAATTAGAAGATTTTAATAAGAAAAATAATTAATTTACGAACAGAGGAAAAAGTTTATGAAAAGATATATCTCAGAATTAATAGGAACAATGGTTCTTGTTCTATTCGGTTGTGGAAGTGCAGCCATAGCAGGAACCGTATTAGGTAATGTCGGAATTGCATTAGCATTCGGTTTATCTATCATAGCTATGGCATATGTTATTGGAGACATCTCCGGATGTCACGTCAATCCTGCCGTTTCAATCGGTATGTGGATTGATGGAAGAATGGAAGCAAAAGACTTAATCATGTATATTGTATTCCAATGTATCGGAGCAATAATTGGTATTGCAATCCTTGCAGTTATCATTAACTGTGCTCCAAGCCTTGGAGGATACACAGTAACTGGATTAGGTGCAAACGGATTTGGATCCGCATCAAGCGTTGGACTTGACGTTATAGGAGCCATACTCGTGGAAATTATTTTAACCTTTGTATTCGTATTTACCGTTCTCGGAGTTACTAAAAAAGCAGAAAACAGTGCTGTTGCAGGAATTGTAATCGGTTTAACCCTTGCATTTGTTCACATCATGGGAATTCCATTGACTGGAACTTCAGTTAACCCTGCAAGAAGTTTAGCACCTGCACTATTCCTTGGAGGTCAAGCATTACAGCAAGTTTGGGTATTTATCCTAGCTCCAATTGTTGGTGCAGTAATCGCAGGTTTATTATACAAAGGACTAATCTCAGAGGATGCATAATCCTCTAAACTTATTTTTTTTAAAATTTAACACTGCCACAATACCTGTAACCCTTAAAGCTTTCAACATCATCCTTCATTTCAAATTCAAAATTATCCTCATTTGAAACATACAAATGTGCCAAAGCTATGCCTACATCAATAGGATTCCATTTTTTAAGAACTTGCCTTTTCAATATATTCTGTTTTACCTGAAATACATCAAATCCATCGCCTGCATGTTTGAAATACCATGGCTGCGAGTTGATGGCAGACGGCGCAAGCTGTGCAGGGATTAATCTTTCGTCTTCAAAATCACTAATATCCTCAAGTTTCTTTCTTTTGAAATCTGATAACTCCCTTGTCATCTTATCGGATTTTCCAAAGGCAATCAATATAAGAAAATCAGGGTTTTTCACCTTCAATGACCCCATACCGACCCAACAGCTGCCAATGCCTATGCTTTGCAGATACAGGCAAACCTGTTGGAAAACAAATCCGATGTTTTCAAGATAATTGTCCTTTTTTTCAGAATATAATGCCAGATAATATGGGGCGTTCCAGCGGGTGCGTATGTTGACTTCATCCTTTGTGAAAATTTCATAATAGTAATCAATGCCTTCATTTAATGGTTTGGCATTGGAAATGGCCTTTTCAATCAAATCCATATCAATTTCATCATCAAAATACTTGCGGCAAGATTTTCTAACATATATCTCATTAACCAAATTCATGAAACACCAACCTCATACTCCACTGAATTTTTTCAGAATAGGTATTTTACTAATTAAAATCGTCAATATCCATGATAAAATTATCAATAGGAATAATATCACAAAGAATAACTTATTTGAATGGATATGCAATAAATTAAAGAATTGATTTATCAAATAATGTGCATAATACATTCCATAACTGCACATACTGATTGAAATGATTATTTTTCCCACAACACGATTTTTGACATTGTTGAAAAAATTAAAATTTCCCAAATATTTTATTAATAAGAATAATCCCACTCCCAAAGTCACATGCAGCACATTCTCATAAAAAGGCAACATGTGATAACCAAGTTTCATTATACCTACAACAATGGTAATCAATGAAATCAGAAATACAACCACTCCAATAATACATATTGTTGAATCTTTTAGGTTAAATTTTTTGTTATCCAAGTAGTAACCTAAAATGACATATCCAATGAAACTTGTAAAATAATTTAAATCCAGATACGGCAATAATGGATATGAATCCATAGACTTCAAAATGATTGTGAAAAACCAAATAATTAAAAAATATTCCAAACCTTTCAAACCATATTCCCTTAAAAAGGAATTGATAACAGGAATAAATAAGTAAACTCCAATCAATGCCCAGATATACCATAAAATTGACGGATTTCCAGTAAATACCTTCCATGCATGTGCATAAGACCAATCAAAATAAAATAATCCGAAAATCATGATTAATGAAACCCAAAATATGAATGGATATATGATTCTAGAAAATCTTCTTTTAAAAAAATCGGATAATGTGTATTCCCGATTCAGCAATAATGCCCCACTAATCATGAAAAAAATAGGAACCCCAACTAAACCGAAATAATGTAATGTGACAAATGGAACTTTAATCAAACCAACATTTGAGGGATTGGCATACCTACCAACATGACAACAGATAACTGCAATAATTGCAATCGCCCTTAACACATCATAATAAAAAATCCTTTCTTTTTTAATTACCATATATTATAATATTATACTATGATTAAATATATTTTAAGTACCAAATAACTCAAAATTAAACTTCAAACGAAATTTTTCTAGGAACTATAATAAGAGTTATTTAAATTTAAATAATATCAAAGGGATAAATATATAATAAGGTGAATATATGAAAATTGTTGTTGCAATTGGAGGATCAATTTTACTTAAAGAATACGATTGTAAAAAATTCCAAGAATACAGTACCATTCTTAAGGATTTATCTAAAGAACATGAACTCTTTGTTGTTGTAGGGGGAGGAAAACCTGCAAGAGAATATATCGGAGTTGTTCGTGATTTAGGTGCTGGAGAAGCGCAATGTGATGATATCGGAATTGAAGTGACAAGAATCAACGCCAAATTATTGCTATGCGCACTTGGTGATGCAGCTTATCAAAGAGTTCCCCATAACTTCCAGGAAGCATTAGAATTTGCGGCCAGCGGAAAAATCATCGTTATGGGCGGAACCGAACCTGCACACAGTACCGATGCAGTTTCTGCAATATTAGCAGAATATGTTAATGCAGACAAACTCATCAACTTAACCTCTGTTGATGGAATGTATACAAAAGACCCTAATAAATTTGATGATGCGGAACTTGTTCCTGAAATTACCGCAACAGATTTGCTTGAATTTTTAAGCGGCAAAGATGTTAAGGCAGGAACATATGAATTTTTCGACACAACTGCAGTTCAAATGATTAAAAGGTCCAATCTGGAAACAGTCATAACCAACGGTTTTGAACCTGAAAACTTAATTAAAGCCGTGAAAGGCGAGACAATAGGTACAAAAGTCATTAACGAATAGGTGAAAAACGTGGAAAATCTCATTGACATCGGCTTAAATCTAATGCATTCCTCATTTAGAAAAGACAGAGTGGAAATAATTGAAGAAGCTAAAAAGGTTGGAGTGAACCAGTTCATCATTACCGGAACTAACCTGAATTCAAGCCAAATCGCAGCAGAATATGCTTCAAAATATCCTGGAGTTTTATTTTCAACATCCGGAGTGCATCCCCATGATGCCAAGACATGCAATGGACACACAATGTTTGAAATAGAAAAGATATCCAAGAACAAGTCCGTTGTTGCAATCGGGGAATGCGGTCTTGACTACAATAGAAACTTCTCACCACCGGATTTGCAAAGAAAATGGTTTGAAGCACAAATAGAAGTTGCAGAAAGAACAGATTTGCCTTTGTTTTTGCATGAAAGGGAAGCTCACACTGATTTATACAATATCCTAAAAAAACATGACAGCGTTGTTGAAAAATCTGTCGTTCACTGTTTTACAGGAACAAAGCAGGAAGCGCAAAATTATATTGATTTAGGATGTTACATTGGAGTTACAGGATGGATCTGTGACATGAAAAGAGGAAGAGACCTGCAAGAGGCAGTGAGTGTCATTCCTCCTGAAAAACTAATGATTGAAACAGATGCTCCATTTTTAATACCTAAAAACTTCGATAAAAAGCCTAAAAAGAATAGAAACGAACCAAAATATTTACCTCACATCCTCAATACGATTGCACTTTGCATGGGAATTGATGCAGAAGAACTTTCAAATCAAGTTACTAAAAATACTAAAGAATTTTTTAAAATATAGGAGATGAAAAAATGGCAGTAGAACCACATAAACATTGCCCGATATGCGGAACACCAATACCTTTAAATGAACTTGTATGCTCACCGGATTGTCAGAAAGTCTGGGATGCAAGATTAGCACAGAGAAAACGGTCCCAAATAATATTATATGTAGTCATTGCAATATTTTTAATTATTTGGGCAGTAATGACCTTTATGAAATAGGGATAAAATGATTTTAACCTCCGCTAATACATTAGAATCCAAAAAAATTCTAGACTACAAGGGATTGGTTACTGGAGAGTCATTAATAGGATCCAACATTTATAAAGACCTATTTTCCGGCGTTCGTGATGTAGTGGCAGGAAGAACCTCACAATACGAAGAAGAACTTGAAAAGGCAAGAAACATTGCTCTTAAAAGCATGGAAGAAAAGGCCGAAAGCTTAGGTGCCAATGCAATCATCGGACTTAAGATTTCTTATGATAACCTTGGAGGCACCATGGGGAATACCATTCTCGTGACAGCCTACGGCACTGCGATATCATACGAAGAAAATGAACTTTAGAGAACGTGAAGTGAAATTGGCTTACATTAAAGAAGCCATTGAATGCATCGCATTCGGTACTGCGGTTGGTCTTGGAGTCTATGGTTTTTTCCTATTTTTCCACATAGCAATATTCGGATGGAATTTAGGCCTTATTTTTGCTCCCCTTGCAGCAGGATATGCCGAAACATATATGGCAAACAGAATTATCGGAGAGGATATCGGAGCAATCAGTGCTTTCATACTTTTCATATACACCACATTCTATAGTTTCATTTTAAAAAATCCGACATTGGGAATCAATATCATAACCATAGGATCAATTGCAGTAATCCTGCAAGCAGCATTTCCAACTTTAATAAATTACATACTCTTGGTTGGAGGCCTAGGAATTGTTTCATATCTTTTGGGAATATTTTCAAGAATAACAAAATTCATTTCAAACAACATTAAAAAAATATACTATAGGATTGTTCACAACGAAGAGTACCAAATTAAAAATGAAACTACTCCAGTATTTGATGAAAAGAAAAGCAATGAACGAATAAACAGCCAGAATTTCTATTATGCAACGACCACTGACATTAACACTAAAAGATTAAGGAATATAGGCCAGTTTCATGCAACAGCCATCATCGAAAAGGACAAGCATCTAATCCATGTGGACCAGGAAAAGGCAGAACTCATTACATTAAACCGTCTTAAAGAAGGAAAAGATGAATGTTTAATCAAATTAAGTGAAAACATAAAATCTGCTGGTGGAAACGGAGTTCTTAATCTAAAAATTGATTATGGATTGATTGGACTTGGTGGAGACCGTTATCAGATAACTGCAATGGGCATGGGCATTTGTTTAAAATGACATGAGCCCATCTTCTTTTTTAAATAATAAAAAATAAAATCTATTTTTAAAAAGAGAAATAATGAATAATATTAAGTTTTTTTAACATTAAAGTTGTAAAAACATTTATATAAGGATTTAGACAAATAATTATCTACTCATTATGAATATATAATAAAAATTTTTACATATTCAAAATAAATTCTCATAATGAGAACATAAGAAGGTGTAAATATTTCGATTAAAAAAGCAACGTTATTGATTTCCGTTGCATTAATGTTCTTTTTATTGTTAGGAGCATCAAGCGCAATGGAATTAGATAATGTTACAAATACAGAAGATTCGAACTTAATGATAGATAATGAAAAATTATCTTCAAGCGAATTAGAAGATTCGAATGTTGTTTCCACAATTCAAAGCGATGAACCAGATTTGATTCAATCAGAAGCCAACTCTGTAAAACTCGCTGCAAACGGAACTACAACAAATGCAACTAAAGTTAAAACAAGTTTAAGCATAAATGCTGCTCACTATTCAAAAACAAATACTGTTTTTAAAGTTATCCTAAAAGACAATAATGGAAACCCATTAGGAAATAAGACTATCTCTTTAAAAGTCAACAGTAAAACATACAAAGCAACTACCGGAAGCACCGGCATTGCATATGTCACTGCAGCATCATTAAAGACAGGAACTTACAGTGTGACCGCAACCTACAATGGAGATGCGAATTACGTGAAAAGTTCCATTACTAAAAAGGTAAAAGTAGCTTCATCCATTTCTGCTTCCAATATGGCGAAGACTTATGGAGTAAGAAAATATTATACCGCTACTTTTTGGAAAGACAACGGCAAACTATCAAATACAACTGTGAAAATTACATTGAACGGAAAAACATATTCCGTGAAAACTGATTCAAAAGGTGTTGCACAGGTAGCCACTAATCTTGTTCCTGGAAAATATACTGTAAAAATGTATAATCCTTATTCAAAAGAGACTGTTTCAAAAACCATAAAAGTTAATAAAGACAGTTCTAAAATTACAGGAGCTAAAAACGCATACATACTTCCTAAAACAAAATATTCATACTCAATTACTTTGAAATCAGGACAGAATGCGGCTTTAAAAAATGCTAAAATTTACTTTAAATATAACTCTAAACAGGTAACTGCCAAAACTAATGCTAATGGAAAAGCAACAATAACAATTCCTGCTCTTTCCAAAGGCACTTACACATTAAGTTATCAATTTAAAGGAAACAGCAAATACAAAGCAACATCAGGTTCCAAAAAATTGTATGTACGTGATTCAACTACCACTTTAAAATCAAGCAATTTGAAGATGCAATATAATGATGGATCAAAGTTTTCCGCAAAAGCGACTGACTCTTCAAAAAAGGCTTTGGCAAACAAAACCATCAAATTTACTTTAAATGGAAAAACCACTTCTGTCACAACTGACAGCAGCGGCACAGCAAAGTTATCTGTTGGTGACTTAAAACCGGGCACATATACAGTTAAATATACCTATTCTACTGCAGGTTCAAAAAACTATAACATTAAATCAAACAGCATTAAAATCATTAGGCAAACCGTAACAATGAATGCAAACGATTTAGTGATGAAGTATAACGACGGTTCATCATATCAGGTGACTGTTAAAAATAAAACTGGAACAGGTCTTAAAGACATTACTGTTAAATTCACATTGAATGGAAAAAATACCAAAGTAACAACAGACGCCAAAGGTATTGCAAAATTAGCCATAAGTGAAGCCATCGGATATTATCCAGTAGACTTCCAGGTTGTTGACAGCTCATACTATACAACATCTAAAGTAACCAAACATATTTTAGTTAACGGTACCAAATTCCAGGCAAGTGATTTGACCCTTTCAGTAAATACTCAAGGTACATTTTCAGCTAAATTGATTGATGGACAAAGCAAGGCTGTTGCAAACAAAGACGTCAAATTTACTTTAAACAGTAAGACACAGTCTGTAAAAACAGATACTAGCGGTGTTGCAAAACTTACTGTCTCAGGATTGACAAAAGGAACTCATACTGTCACATATACTGACGGTTCCGCCAGCGGATCATCAAAAATCAATATTGTTGACCAGGTTACTTTAAAAGATATCATTACAGCATCACAAAATGTGAAAAAGTATATCGAAAACAATAATGAATTGCCTAATACCGTTACTATAGGAGGAGTGACTTACTCCACTGCAGCATACACATACTTGGCTTCACAGGCTATCATTAATTTGAAGGACAATAAAAAGTCAAACATTAATGTTGCTTCAGTATCCAATCCGTCAAACCCAAAAGCGGCATCAAATTTAGGTAATTTATATGATTATCTTTCAGTTGCAAAAAGTATTGTAAATACTGTGAAATCAAAAGGAGTAATGCCTGATTCCGTGAGTTCAAACCTCGGAGATATTGGATATAAAGGTTGGGTATATGCTGCCGCACGTGTCGTAGCATTTTATGATGATTATTCCATCATGCCTAATTATGTAACCATTAAAACCTTCAGCGGTTCAACTTCCAGTTCATTGAACTCCAAAAACACAATTACAAACCTTGCAGCTTATCTGAAATCTTCAACTAACTGTCAAGTGAACAATGCTAAAATCAAATCAGTAGTAGATTCACTTACTTCCGGATTGACAACTGATTTGGCAAAGGCAAGAGCAATATACAATTATGTGCGTGATTCAATATCATACACATTCTATTACGACACAAAATATGGTGCTGTAGGTACATTGAATGCTAAAAACGGTAACTGTGTTGACCAAGCACACTTATTGATTGCAATGTATAGGACCGCAGGCCTTGCAGCAAGATACGTTCACGGAACATGTACATTCTCAAGCGGAACATACGGACATGTTTGGACACAGGTATTGATTGGAGACACATGGATAGTAGCTGATCCGACCAGTGTTAGAAACTCATTTGGAAATGTTGTTAATTGGAATAACAATAACTACTACCTTAAAGGTTATTATTCAAGCATTGCATTCTAATTAACTTCCTTTTTTTATTTTGATTGATACATAATGATTGTGTTGATATATTGTTATTATTTGATTATCTT